>CAYQDH010000013.1:0-28442 GCA_964416075.1 uncultured Anaerolineales bacterium
GCTGTTGGTAGCCGAGTGGTTAGGCGGCAAAAGAGTGAATAGCAACGCTATTCGCTTATCCCTCTACCATTCCTCAATTTCTGGAGCGCGTCCCTTGTTATTCCCCTGGAGCCTGCAAATCGTGGGCTGGCCCGCCACCCAAGGCCAGGAGTGAACGAACCTCTTCATCAGTGGTCTGCCTGAAATCCAGGTAGGAACCACTCACCCCGAAGAATTGCCAGGGCGTATGGATACAGACCAGCTCATCCACCTCTACCTGAAATTCGGCGCAAGTCTCTGGAGGGGCCGTGGGCACAGCCACCACGATACGCGCCGGCCTGCGGGTGCGCAGGGCCATGAGCGCGGCCCGCATGCTGGCGCCGGTCGCCAGCCCGTCATCCACCAGGATCACCGTGCGGCCTTGCACATCCGGAGGCGGGCGGTCGCCCCGATAGGCTCGCTCCCGCTGTTCCAACACCTGTTGCTCGCGAGCCACCACGCGGTCGATGACCGCTGGCGTGACGCCCAGCCCGCGCACAACGTCCTGGTTCAGCACGCGCACCCCCCCCGAGGCGATGGCGCCCATGGCCAATTCTTCGTTCCCAGGCGCCCCGAGCTTGCGCACCAGGAACACGTCCAGGGGGGCGCCGAGCGCGCGGGCCACCTCATAGGCCACCACCACCCCCCCCCGTGGCAAGCCCAGCACGATCACGTCCTTACGTCCCACATAGACAGCCAGCTTTTTTGCCAATTCCTGGCCAGCATCTCTACGATCCCTAAAGACCGCCATCTCCACCTTACTCCCTTGCCGATAGACCCTCGCGCGTCGGCAGCCCGTCGCATCATGAGACCGGCCTGCCGAATGATCCGCGATCTATTATCTCCCGCCCTCTCTGTACATGGCGCAGACTATCACTAGCTCCAGCGTATCACAAGATTGCGGACTTGTCACGAGCCGGGACTGAGGAGCGCGGCCGCGTGTGCATGCCGCCTTACCACGCAACCACTGTTCCACGGGACCCAGATGCAGGCTACCCGCACGCCGCGTAAACAGCCAAGACGGTTGACATGTGGCCGTCACGATTCTATGATGTCCCGCGTGTCTGACCGACCAAGTACCTCCGCCCGAGAGGAGACCCCATGACGACCATCACAAACCTGACCTGCGAGTATCGGACCAATCCCCTGGGTATCGATGTCACCGTGCCGCGCCTGAGCTGGCAGATGGAAAGCCACCAGCGCGGAGCGCGCCAGGTGGCCTACCGCCTTCGCGCCGCGAGTGATCCCCAACGTTTACAGGGCGACGATGCCGACGTGTGGGATAGCGGGAGGGTTGAGTCGGACCAATCCGTGCACGTGCCCTACGATGGGCCGAGGCTGCACTCGCGACAGCGAGTCTACTGGGATGTGGAGGTGTGGGACGAGACAGGTGCGGTCAGCCGTAGCACACCCGCCTGGTTCGAGATGGGCCTACTCCGCCGAGGCGATTGGCGAGCGCGCTGGATCGGTGCGCAGCTCAGCGGCGGCCCCCGTACCACCATCCCGGCCCCTTATCTGCGCAAACCGTTTAGCCTGCCCAGCCAAGTCCGCACGGCACGGCTCTATGTCACTGCACTCGGCCTGGTCGAGTGCGCCATCAACGGCCAGCGGGTGGGCGATGATGTATTCGTCCCCGGCTGGACCGACTATCGCCAGCGGGTGCAGTATATGGTCTACGATGTCACGCCTCTTCTAAGCCAGGGCACGAACGTGCTGGGCGCCATCCTGGGAGATGGCTGGGCGGTGGGCCATATCGGTTGGGAGCATCGTCAGCAATATTATGACCGGCCGCGGCTGCTCGCGCAGTTGGAGGCAACCCTGGTCGATGGCCGCACCATCAGAATCGTCTCGGATCGCACCTGGGTACACCGTTTCGGCCCGCTCCTGGAGAACGACTTGCTCATGGGCGAGGCCTACGACGCTCGCTTGGAGATGCCCGGCTGGGATGCCCCCGGCTATGACGACCGGCGTTGGCTGCCCGTGGAGGTGTTCGACGATCCCGGGATCGAGTTGTCCGCCACCAATGGGCCCACCGTGCGCCGCATGGAAGAGATAGCGCCTGTCAGCAACCCCACAGAGCGCGGCACTGCTCAAGCGCGGCGTGCCATCGTAGACCTGGGACAAAACATGGTAGGGCGCATCCGACTGACGGGCTATGCTCCCGCGGGCACCACCGTCACGCTCCGCTACGCCGAGGTGCTCGACGCCGACGGGTCGCTCTACACCGCCAACCTGCGCACCGCTCGCGCCACCGACCACTATACCTTCCGAGGCGAGGGCGAGGAGAGCTGGGAGCCGCGCTTCACCTTTCATGGCTTCCGTTATGTCGAGTTATCGGGCTATCCCGGCCCCCTGACTCGCGATACCATTACCGGGATCGTCCTGCACTCGGATATGTCTCGCACGGGCGAGTTCACCTGCTCAGAGCCCTTGCTCGAACAGCTGCAGCACAACATCTTGTGGGGACAAAAGGGCAATTTCGTGGACGTACCCACAGACTGTCCCCAGCGCGACGAGAGGCTGGGTTGGACAGGCGACATCCAGGTGTTTGTGCCCACCGCCGCCTACAACATGAGCGTGGCCGGCTTTATGACCAGATGGCTGCGCGACCTGGCCGATGCCCAAAAGCCGAATGGCAGTGTGCCTGCCGTGGTGCCCCAGGTGTCCGCGATCATGGACGATGGGGGACCGGCCTGGGCCGATGCGGCGATCATCTGTCCCTGGAACCTGTACCTGTGCTATGGCGACCGGCGGATCCTAGAGAGCAACTATGCGGTCATGAGTCGCTTTATGCAGTTCATCCAGCAGGCCAGCCCGGGGAATATCCGCTGTGCGCCCGAGTACGACGGCTGGCCCGGCTTTGGCGATTGGCTCTCGATCAACGCCAGCACGCCGCGCGACCTGATCGGCACGGCCTATCTGGCCTACGATGCCAGCCTGATGGCACAGATCGCCCTGGTGTTAGGCAAGGGACGCGATGCCGGCCGCTATCGCCGGCTCCATAGCCAAGTGAAAAAGGCCTTCGCCGCGCGTTTCCTGGTGGGCAGCTCGCAGACCAGCGCTGCCTCACGACCCTCCGCGGTGCGCCAGGCTGCCGACGAAGCGGACGCCATCTCCCGGGGCAATCTGCAGGCGGTCGACTATGGGCCGATCGAATCAAAAGTCTTCAACAATGCCCTTTTTACCCCCACGCAGACCGCCTATGTACTGGCCCTGCATTGGGATCTGCTCCCGGGCAAGCTACGGCCCTTGGCCATGACCGAACTCGTGGCCGATATCGAGCGGCGGGGCATACATCTCTCCACGGGCTTTGTGGGCGCGCCCTATCTGCCCCATGTGCTGGGTAGCAACGGACGGCTCGACATCGCCTATGCTTTGCTGAACCAAAAGACCTGGCCATCCTGGCTCTATGCGGTCACTCAAGGAGCCACGACGATCTGGGAGCGCTGGGATGGCTGGACCGCGGACAACGGCTTTCAGGACGCCGGTATGAACTCTTTCAACCATTACGCCTACGGCTCGATCGGGGCCTGGATGTACAATAACGTGGCAGGGATCGAGCTCGATCCCTTGCAGCCGGGGTACAAGCACGCCATCTTGCGCCCCCGACCAGGCGGCGGGCTGACACACGCCCTGGGCAGGTTGCAGACACCCTATGGTGAGCTGTTGTCGCAATGGAACCTGGAGACGGGCGTTTTCCGCTGGACGGTGGTCGTGCCACCTAACACCACAGCCACTGCATATCTACCCGTGCCGCCCACTCGAGTGATCACGCTCGACGGAAGGCTCGTCAGAGGTACGGCGCATGACTTGGCGGCGGGCGAACACCGCTTTACCGCCGAGTGATGCCCGTCAGAATGACGCCATCAGGATGACGCCGTCACCCGGACGCGCATCATCCTGAGGCAGCCCAAGGGGCCGGGGCATCCGCGACCACGACGGTGCGGCGCCCGCCTGTGATCTTCAGGATACGCTCGATAGGCATCCTGTCATAGGGGTTCGCATAGAGGATCTGGTCGTCGCGCAACTCGCGATAGTAGATTTCCAGGTCATCAAGGGCCCGGTCGTTCATCTGCACCGCGCGCAGCGAGTGCATTTCACGCCACGTAGGGATGTGCTGGGTGTGTATGCCACAAAGATGGATCATTCCTCCGTGGGGGTAAACCGAGAGAAGCTGATCGTCCAGCGGAGCGATAAACGCACGGTATTGGCTCGCCGAGACGAGTTGCGTGGTGCAACCACAGAGTTGGCCATAGCCGGGTGGCTGGGTGCGCGCCCGGCCCACCACAGGCTGGATTTGATCCGGCGGCAACCGCTCCAAGTACCAGCGGTGCAGTGTGCAGAGCAGGTCGTTGATCACCCGTAGATCGTGATGTGCAGCCTTGGGCTCGTCGAGCATAGCCATCAGGATGCGCTGCCCATACAGGTTCACCGCGATGTTTAGCACCGAGGCGACAGTGGGCAGGCCGAAGAGAGGCACGCTCACCTTGGCATCCAGGAACGCCAGCGCCACCCTGCGCGCCAACGCCCATGTCTCATCGCGTTCCAGGTCGGGCAACTGCAGTTGGCCGACGGGTGTATCGAGATAGTGCACCTGCCAGTTGCGGGTGCCGTCCAGGTCGAAAACATCCGCTCCGAACATGCGGTCGATAAAATGCACTCCATAGGGGCCGAACTCGATCACCAGCGGGCGAAAGGTGAGCGCATCCAGGAGGCAAGAGGCGTTCGCGGCCAAGTCGTCGAGCGCTTCCTCCACCCAACGCTCCGGCTCGGTATAGGGATCGGCCTGCCCCACGCCATTATAGCCATTGAGGTAGAAGACAGGGTCCAGGCACAACCCGCCATAGAGCGCCGCCAACCGTGCCAAATGATGGGTCCGGGCGTCGAGCAACCGGCGTTCGTTGAGACTGTCAAGGGTTTCGGCCTTTATGGTTGTTCCCCCTTTCTTCAGTGCAGCAGGGGCAGGGAGACGACAGGCATGCCAAAGTCGTATCCCCCGTTCCAGCAAAAGATGGCGTAGGCGCTGGTATCAATGTAGCGCTCCCACGTCTCGGGCCTCATCTCCGGGTTAGGCGTGACCTCGACCCAATCGACCCACCCGCCCGTGATCTCCTGGCTATCGGGCTCCGTCTGCCACAACCCGCTCATCTCTGCCCAGCCCATGGCGGCTTGCGCATAGCCTGTCTGGCCGGTATCCAGCCAGACCAGGGAAGACTGGAAGGCATAGCCTGGGTATTTGCGCGTTACTTCGCCCTCGCCGTCGGATGTCAGGCCGATAACAGAACCATCGTCCTGTTGTAGAGTGGTATGGATCCACTCGCCCACACGCTGTCGGTCCGCGCCCAGCGGCAGGTCAAGCATCACCGGAGCGTACTGCACCCAGCTAGGTCGATTCTCCAGGTCAGTGATCCATTGGGGCTCGCCGTCCTCGTCGATGGCGATGTGCCATACGCCCGTGCTTGCGTCATACATGTGGGCCATGAGGCCCTTCTCGATCTGCCGCGCACTAATGTTGCAACGGGTGGCGAACTCGCTCTCTCCGCCCTGGCTGGCCCAGAAGGCGGCCATGCGCAGCGCCCAGTAGGCATAGGCGTTATCGTGCGCCCAACGCCACTCGCGATAAGCGCCATCGGCATCCTTGCCCCCGCCCAAGAGGCCATCGTTCTGACCGCCTTTGTTCGCCACCTCCTGGAATGACATCAAGCATTCGGCCCCCTTTTTCATGGCATCGTATCGATCATGAGAATCGGCAGTGTTCGCCCGATAGCCCAGCTTGAACAGCGCCATCATCACCGCAGCTGCCTGGGTGGGCGACTTGGTCATGTTCGTCGGGGCACCGTAAATATACTGGTTGCACCAGCAGCCGTCCTGTTGTTGCATCCTGACCAGGTAATCGGCCGCACACTGGGCCCCAACCTTGTACTGCTCATCGCCCAGTACCCGGGCAGCCTCCAGCAGCCCGAAGATGGCCACGCCATTCTCGCGCGGCACCACCCACGTGGGCGGCCCATAGACATTGTTGATGGCGCCGAAGGCCGATCCCGCGCCCCGGTACTGGCAGGCCAGGATATAGTCGGCCTCCGTACGGATCTTGTCATCCCGTGTGGAGGGCGGGACGAGAGTAGTGGCCCCATTGGCCATGGGAGCGCCTAGGGCCACGGGGTGGAGCAGACCCAGTAACAGGGCCACGAATACCCCGAGCTGTCTCATAACTGACCTCCCTTTTGAATCTACACCCCTGTACTATCATTCCTCGACATTATAAGTACTTGTGCATCATTGTGCTATCCGGGACACACTGGCGCTGGGCTTTGCCATAGTCATGATTATTTCATGTTGAGCGACACCCCGCCGATACCCACGACCATGAGCTGACGGTGTATAATTAGCTATCTCCACGCTGCCGTGTGACAGTTCAGCCAAATAGGATACAATAGCGAGGCAGCCATGGCACTGCCCGAGTGTGCGGCCGGCTCTGCCTCCATTCGCCGCCGTGAGCTGCTCAATCTGCAGGGTCTGGGGGAGCAAGCAATGGATCGTGTGATGACCATGACGCAAGATTGGACGGCGCCCAGTACTAAAGACCTACTCGATCTGGAGTTATCACCCGCATCCCGCAGCCATCGCCTGCGCGCCGGGTATTGGCAACAAACACATCTTGCTGCGGTGGCGCGCAGACCACTCATCGGCTGCGGCGAGGATACCCTGGTGGGGCACGCGCGCGATTTCGCGACCCTGTTGGAGGCCAGCGCGCCCACGATCCAGGCCGAAGAGTTGATCGTGGGCATTTGCCTGGCCCTGCCTCAACAAAAGAAATCCCTTAACCTCGGCTACTATAACTCTCACTACCCGCCGGGGTATGTCACGCTGCTGCGTCTTGGCCTGGCCGGCATCCGCGACCAGGCTCGCCGCCGGCTGGAGACAGAGACGGACGCCGCCAAAAGCGACTTTCTGCGTGCCGTGGAGATCGCCTACGATGCAGCCTGCACATATGTGGCGCGCTATGCCGACCATGCCCGCCGCTTGGCCACGGACGAGCCCTCGCTCTCACGCTCAGCCGAATTGCAGCGCATTGCCGTTATCTGTGATGAACTGTCCAGTGCGCCGCCATCTTCCTTCCATGCAGCCTTGCAGCTCGTGCAATTTGTGCGCATCCTGGGCGGCAACGGCTGCCTGGGTCGTTTCGATCAGTGGTTGTACCCTTTTTACGCGCGGGACATCGCCTCGGGTGTGCTCACTCAAGAGGCGGCCCAGGAGCTCCTGGAGTGCTTGTTCATCAAGATGAACGAATTTGGCAGCGCCAGCGAGGTGGCCCCGCTGGTCAGCTCCGAAGGACAGCCGCTTGTTGGGGTAAGCAACGACAGTCTGCGTAATATCGCCCTAGCCGGACAAACGCCCCAGGGCCAGGATGCCTGCAATCCGCTCACCACTATGTGCTTGCAGGCCGCGGCTCGCCTGATGCTTCCTGAGCCCAAGCTGAACGTGCGTTTTTTCCCCGGCACGCCGCGCCATCTGCTGCTCGAGTGTTGTCGCGTCCTGGCCAAGGGCGCCAATATCTTGGCCATCTTCAATGATGAGGTGGTGCTCCCCGCGCTTGCCAGGCTGGGTATCCCTATAGAGGATGCGCGCGACTATTGCAACGATGGCTGCTCGGAGATCATCATGGGAGGCAAGGGAACCATTCGTTTCTGGGTCTATGATTCGCTGGCCGTGCTCACAGACACGGTGTTGCAGGCGGACGAGGCGCCCTATCCCTCCTTTGAGGACCTGCTCGCCGCCTTCAAAGCGCGCCTCACTCCCTTTATGCCCGACGGTCACGGCCAGGACGAAGCGATCAGTCATCCGTTTTTCGCAGCCAGCATCGAGGATTGCCTGGCTGAAGCATCGGCTACCGGGGCGCGCTACAGCCTCTACGGCTCGATCCTGGCCCAAGTGGGCAATACGGCCGATGGCCTGGCCGCCATCAAGCAGCTGGTATACGACGACCGTGCCGTGAGTTGGGGGGACCTGGTCGCTGCACTGAGGGCCAACTATGATGGCTATGAACCGCTGCGGCAGATGCTGTTGCATCGTGCGCCCAAATACGGCAACGATGACGATGCGGCGGATAGCATCGTGCGCGAGATCACCGAGTATTTCTGCAACGGTGTGCACCTACACGCCTGCAACCCTGAGGGCTATGGCCCCAAGCGAGCGGCGGGACTGATGTGCTTTGGCATCCATCGCAAGCGCGACCTGCCCGCTTCTCCGGATGGCCGGCGCCAAGGCGATCTCACGGCCAACAGCTTCTCTCCTGCGGTAGGGATGGATCACAGCGGACCCACGGCGGTGCTCAAGTCGGTGGCCAAGGTCGATCTCACCCGCGCCTCGCACGGGTCAGTGCTCGACATCGCATTGCATAGCTCGGTGTTTCGAGGGGAAGAGGGCGCCGCCAAACTGGCCTCTCTTGTGGAGACCTTTCTCGCACTACCTTGCACCGCTACTTTACAGATCAACGTGATCGACCGCGAAACCCTGCTTCGCGCCCGTGCTGACCCCACCAACCCCGAGTTTCGCACCCTGATCGTGCGCGTGTGGGGCTTTTCGGCCGTCTTTGTGGACCTGCCCGCGGAGTTGCAGGATCACGTGCTGGCCAGAACCGAGCATGCCTAGAGATGCCCTTATGGCAGGACCAGGACGACACTCAGATCGTTCATGCTGATGTTGGGCGTGGCTATGACGCCATCTCCCAACGCGCAGAGCGCGGCTGAGGTGTTGTGATGCCGCAACTCCTCGCGCAGGTCCACGCCGAGCTCCCGAGCACGACGCACTGTCTGGCCGTCTGCAATGCCACCATCCAGTGCAGGCAAGTTGCAGTCGGTTACAAACTGGGTGCTGGGGCCATCGGTGCCGTCCGAATCGACCGAACCGACAACCACTTTCTCGCTGCCGGCGATGCGCAGCGCCGCGGCAAGGGCAAATTCCTGGTTGCGCCCGCCGATCCCCTTTTCCTCGCCCACGGTCACCAGCATCTCGCCGCCACTAATCAGGGCGCAGGGCGGCTGAAACGGCTCGCGCGCCTGCTCGACATGCAGTGCGACGTTGGCTACCACGGCCCCCACCTGGCTGGCCTCGGCGCTCATGTTGGTAGAGAGGACATGCGGTGTAAATCCCAGCTCAGCGGCCACGCGGCGCGCTGTGGGGAGCATTCCCAGGTGAGTGGGCATCACGCCATAGATACGATAGGTGCTACGCTCGAATTCGTCCGCCTTGACGGTCTCATAGTGCGGGTCGGCGCGGGTGAGGTGCTCGCGCACCGAGGCAGGCACAGCCTCCCAGGCATCCCATTTCTTCAGCATGGCGATGGCATCCCCGTAGGTGGTGCACTCGGGCAGGGTGTGCAGCCAAACGTTGTGCCTCATCAGCCCTTCATGTGTGCCCGGAAACCATGCCAGGATGTGGACGGCGCGCGCTGGCTGAATATAGCGCGAGATGCGTCCCCCCTTCATCATGTCCAGGTGGTTGCGCACGGGGTTGAGATCCCCTGTTGGCGCTCCGCGTGCGATCTGCATCAAATAGGTCGTGCGGCGCACGTCCTCCAGGCTTACGCCGGGGGCGGGCAGGGTCAGCAGCGCAGAGATGCCGTTGGCGGCGATAGTGAAGACCAGATCCCTTTCCGTGAGCCCTTGGGTCATCTCGAGGATCCGTCGGCACCCCTCCACGCACCCCTCGTCCGGTACGGGATGCGCGCCCATGGTGACCCCGATGCGCTCGAGGATCACCGGGTTGCCATGTTTGTCGATAACCTGTCCACCGGTGATCCGGTCGCCCAGCACCTCCTCGATGGCCTTGGCCACCCGCTGCGCGCCCTTGCCCGCGCCAAAGACGAATATGCGTCCCACGCGATCCAGGTCGATAACCTCATCCCCGCGGATCGGCGAGCCCGAGGGCTCGAATTCGGGGTTGCCGACGATCAAGCGCTGGCCGTCGCGGTGCAAAAGGGCCATCGTATTATTGTAAGGATCGGCTGCCTGCAACCCCGCCTCCAGGATCCGCACCAGGGCCCGGCGTCCCGGGATGTTGCCATGTTCGGTCAAATTGGCTGAATTGAGTATTCTGTTCATACAAGCTCTCCTGGACCTGAATTCTCGTCGCACTTGTTATAGCGCGCCGGATATCATTGTCAAACTGTCATCGCAGAGGGCCAAAGGCGCACGAGATCGCTACATGTTCGGACGCAACAGGCACCAGAGGAAGAAGAAACCGCCATGCCGTTCTTTAGCTTTCAGGAGCATCGCCATTTCTATCGCATCCGGGGCCAGGGCCCTTTGCTCCTAGTCTTCCCCGGTAACACCGCCTCGTCGGTGTGTCACGAGGGCGAATTGGAATATTTCGGGCAGCGCTATCGCGCCGTGTCTGTGGATTTCTTGGGGACGGGGCAATCGGACCGTCTGGCTGTATGGCCTACGGATTGGTTCCAGCGTGGAGCCCATGCCGCCGCTGCACTCATCGAGCACCTGGGCGAGCAACGTGCCATCGCTATAGGCACCAGCGGTGGGGCCATTGTGGCAACCTGGCTCGCGCTGCTGCATGCGGAGCGCATATCGGCGCTCATCGCCGATAGCGAGGTATCGGTCTATCCTCCCGGTTTCTGGGATGGCGCCGCGGACGACCGTGCACGGCGCACCCCCGGACAGGTGAGTTTTTGGTCTTTCGCTCATGGTGCAAATTGGGAGCAAGTGGTGGACGCCGATACCGCTATGATTCGGGGTATTCCGACCGGTACTGACATCTATGGAGGTCGCCTTGGCGAGATCGCCTGCCCGGTCCTGCTTACGGCCAGCTTGGGTGACGATCTGCTGCCGCGCGATGTGGGGGAGCAACTTTGCACCATGGCACGCCAGATCCCTGATTGCCGGGTGTTTCTCGCCAACCAGGGAGGGCATCCGCTAATGTGGAGCCGCCCGGAGGACTTTAGGGCGGCATGTAGCTTGTTCTTGCAGCGACTGGGGGCTAGTTGATCACAACCCGAACTCGCTGCGCTCGGGCAGATCAGCGCTTCCTGAGCCTAGGTCGTGTATCTGCCCGCTGTCTATCTGCCAGAGAAGAGCCTGATCGAGGAAGGTGCGAGGATAATGCGCCAGGCTTGTGGTGGTAACAAATACCTGCTCGGCGCGAGCCACGGTAGTCAATAGGAATTCGCTTCGCGGACGATCCAGCTCGGAGAGGACATCATCCAAGAGAAGGATGGGCATCTCGCCGGTCTGGCCATGCATCAAGTTCATCTCGGCCAGCTTCAGGGAGAGGGCTACGGTGCGCTGTTGGCCCCTAGAGCCATAGATTGTGGCATCCACCTGGCCGCCGCCCAAGGCACTAATCTCTGGACCACTGATGAGAAATCGCACGTCGTCTCGGTGGGGCCCCACCAGGGTCACCGCGCGGGCCACCTCTTCGTGCCGCGCAACATCGAGGGCATGCTGAAATGGGCCGCGCAGGGCTTCGGCGGTCTGGACGGGCTCGGTCATGCTTTGTGCCGTCTGTTGCGTCTCTTGCCATACGGCTTCAGGCACATACTCAGCGAGCGTGCTCTGATATGAGAGCCCTAGCTCCTCTTGGGTGCCCGTCAGGCAGGGATGGATCTCTCGCACCTCATGCTGTAACACCCGGATTGCCCACAGCCGTCGACCCAGAACGTAAGCGCCAGCGTTCAGCAGTTGCTCGTCCCAGTAACCCAACTCGTTACCGTGGGCCTGCCTCTCGCGCAACCGGCGCAATAGGGCATTGCGCTGCGTTAACACGCGATTATAGCGCGAAAGCGAGCGTGCATACAGGGGATCGATCTGGCATAGAGTCACATCGAGGTAATGCCGCCGCTCCCTCGGAGGTCCGGCCACCAGATTGATGTCCTCCGGCAAAAAGAGCACGACGTTGATCTGTCCCAGCACATCCAAGGCTCGCCGGGGCACACCATCGAGGCACACTCTTCTTTTCAAGTTGCTCTCGTCCGCAGGCACAGGGCCTCTCGGATCGGCACCCATGAGCGAGATGGCTGCATCGCCCTCAAGTCTCTCCTTGACCAGCGTGATCTCCAGGGTATGCTCCTGCCCCGTCCTGGCATACAGCCCCGAAACGCGGGCATAGGGAATGACATCCCGATCCGCCAGCCAGTGGATCAATTGCCGTTCCGTAGACGTCAGGGGGGACTTGGTCGTGGCCAGGAAGTAGATGCTCTCCAGTAAGTTGGTCTTGCCTTGAGCATTCTGCCCCTGCACAACGACAATACGCGCCTGGAGATCGATCTCCAGGCGCGTATAGTTGCGATAATTGGTGAGCGAGAGGTGCTTCAGGTACATCCGGAGCCTAACGAGCGATGTGCATCGGCATGATAATGTGAATAAAGTCGCCGCCGCCCACCGGACGAATCACCCCGGGGCTAGAGGGATCGCGTGTCTCCAGGGTCACCTGGGCCGTATCGATCACGCTGAGCACCTCGATCATGTAGCGAGCGTTGAAAGCGATATCGAGTGGCGCGCCCTCGATCGTGGCATCGATCTCGCTCACATTGTCGCCGTGCTCCGCCGACGTGGCGCTGATGATTACTCGCCCCACACCCACCTCACGGTTGGGCACAATCTGCACGCGTGTGATGTTGTTGGTATCGCGGGCAAAGATAAAGGCCGTACGCACGGCCTTGAGCAGGTCCGCGGTATTCATTGTGGTGAGCGTGCTGTGAGTGGAAGGTATGATCTGGCGGTAATCCGGGAAGGTTCCCTCCACCAACTGCGAGACCAGGTCAACATCGGGCATGTGGAAAAAGACCTGACTGCGATTGGGTGCCACCAGGATTTCCACAGGCTTGTCGGTCTCGGTACTCACACGCCGCAGCTCCTGCAGGGCACGCGCCGGCACGATCACACTGAAGGGGTGTTGGGGGCCGGCCTCCAGAGCGATGGAGCGTATGGATAGGCGGTATCCGTCGGCGCCCACGAAGGTAAGCTTGTCCGTGGACATATCGGCCAACACACCGGTAAGGACCGGGCGTGTCTCTTCTGTTGCCGCAGCAAAGGCGACCTGATCGATCATCTGTCGTAACAGATCTGCATCGACGTGGATGCGATTATCTTCCTCAGGCACCGTGATCAGGGGAAACTCTTGTGCGTCGATCCCCTTGACGTTAGCCTCAAAGCGCCCGCACTTTATATTCAGGGTCTGCGTGCGGGTAATCAGTTCAAGATCTATACGTTCAGTCGGTAGCGAGTTCACCAGATCGGCCAGGATGCGCGCTGGGACGGTGGTGGCCCCTTCGCGCTCGATCTTGGCGCCGATCCAGCAATTGATGCCGACTTCCAGATTGGTTGCCGACAGTTTGAGCCGGGATTGATCCGTGGCAAGAAGGATATTGGAGAGCACTGGCAGTGTGCTGCGCGTGGCCACAGCGCGACTCACCAGGGCCAGGCCTTTGGCAAGATTCTCTTGTAGACAGGAGACCTTCATGGAGCCCTCCCCAATCAAGATATTGAGAGTATAGGTGCTTCTCACCTTAGCGTCAACTACTGCGCCGAGCTACCGTCTGCCGCACAGGAACATGGCGAACTAGCCTGCTTCGTTTATCGCCGTGGCTATAGCCCGCAAGCTGCGGGCCACGTGGTTGAGCGGCACATCTTCTGTGATTCCGATTGCAAAACCACGCTTGGTGCCGGCTTGCTCGATCAGCTGTCGGGTATGCTGTGCAATGACATCATCCGGCTGCAGATGCATGGAGCTGGTAAAGTTGAGCCAGAGCGCCTTGCGGCTCCAGGTCTGCCGCGCTTCGGCCACGGACACATCGCCTACTGGTGAGGGGGTCAGTGCCTCCACGATATCAAAGGGCGCCTGCGCGATATCCTCCTTGATGGAGGCTAGGCGGCCATCCATGTGTACGGCCAGCCGCTTCCCGGTCCCCGCCAGGCGACGCATATGTCGCTCGTAAGCAGGTATGCAGTAGCGGCGAAAGCGGTTCTTGCCCACGACATCGCTGGTGATATTGTCCGCCGATTGCAGGATTTCCACGGGGGCCTCGGCGGCCAGATCGTATAGTTCATCGTAGCGCTGCATCATCACATCATACAGCGAATCCACGAGATCCAAATGCTCATAGAGATCGATCGCAAAGTGCTCCAGGCCCGTCATCTGGTACAGGATCTCCTGGATCGGCCCTTTGGCAACCCTAAGAATGACTAGCCCATCGCCCCCCAGCATCTCCTGAGCCTGGCGGATGGCCGCCAGATTGTCGTGGTATACCGCATCGCGATACACGAATTCCATCACCCGATAATCCTCGGGGCGTTTGATATAATGCTCCATGATCCAGGATGACCCATAGGCCGCGTCCAGTTGCGACACCTGGGACACCTCTCCTACGGGGGTGTGGATGACGCGCCGCATCATGTGGAGGCCGCGCTCCCAGTATTCGATGGCCGAGAAATGAACCTGCCGGTGCTCCAACCGGTGGGCGGTCAAGCGACAGATGATGCACAGGCCCTGCTCTCGCAATTGGCGCTCCTCGGTGCCGCGAGGGACCATCCAGTCATAGATAGTAAGGGGAACCCGATCGGGCTCCTGCCAGAACATCGCCGCCAGTATTCTCTCGCGATTATCCATGGTCTGTCATCCTTCCACGGGTCTGATATGACTGAGATACTCAGATTATGCCACGGTAGTCGAGGCACCCTGCCTCGCTCCTTTTCATGCTCCGGGCACGATGCGCTGCATCCCTCACCCCCCTGCCTTGAACACATAGATGCCATCCTGAACGGGCCAGGTCGCCCCACAGCCGGGACAGCGCAGTTCTCCATCCCCGCGTACCAGTGGCTCATGCTCGCAAGACGGACAACGGAACAGCCGCTCAACCTGCACAATGTCCGATGGGCCGGGTTTGGGCACGGCTGAACGGACGAATACACTGGGCGCCGGCATCCATGGCGCGGTGAGCGATTGTAGCACTCCATCTATGCGAGCCAAGGATGCCGCGGGTATCAGGCGTTTTAGGGCACCCACCCGAAACAGAGAGACCGATAGCCGACGCTGCATCACCAGGCCGGCCCGCTCGAGCTGCTCAGCGATCCAGGCGGGATGAAAGTCATAGTGAAGCGAAGCAAACTCGTAGGGTTCGCGGCGGAAGGGGTTGGCTTCCGGCGCCGTGCGGCCGAGCACGTGACGCAAGACGTTCTTCAGATGTCGCTTGTTGGCAAATTCGAGGACAAAGCAGCCTTGGGGACGGACCACGCGAGCCACCTGTTGTAGGGCCAAAGGCACATCCGCCAGGTGATGCAATACGCGCACCATGACCGTGGTATCCACGGCATTCGTTGCTAGGGGGAGACGGTAAATATCCGCGGCGACATAGATGAAACGCTCGTCTCCCAATTTGCTGCGGGCATAGGCCAGCTGAGAAAGGGAATAATCGAGCAGAACGACCTGATCATAGCCATCGTAGAGGGATGCCAGGCGACCGAAGCCTGCCCCGATATCGAGCAAGCGACGCCCCCGCGGCGGCAAGAGGCGCAGCAGGGCTGCGCGCTCGGCCAGGTCCTCATATTCGCGCCCCTGGTCTTCCCAGAAGTCGGTGCGGTAAGAGCTATTCTCGTAATCGCAGATGGGGCGCGGATCCCGATCGGGCGCCGATTTGGTCAATGGGCCTCCATCGAATTGTTTCACGTTAAACAATCATCGCTCATCCAAAACGAGCGAAACCCCCAATCTGTTGACATAATACTGAGCAGTGCATGCCACCTACTACTTTGACACGGCATTCTAGCCTTGTGACAGGCCCCTGTCAAAGAACATCAGTCGGTTACTTCCGTGTAGCCAACCTGGCCCCAAGGTATTTCTGGGAAGTGGATGCGCGATTGTGGAAGGGAAAATAAGCGAATTGGACAGAAAGCTATGAACGCTGTATAATCTCTTTTCGCAGTCGTTAGGCCTGTATGAGGCATTTTCGGGAGGAAGAACCTTGGCTAACATCGAATCCGCGAAGAAACGCTGGCGACAGAATATCAAGCGCCGTGCTCGCAACCGTATGGTGCGGTCTACTACTCGCAGCTACGTCAGGAAGGCGAGTGCAGCCATCGAAGATGGCGAGGGTCAGGAAAGCGCAGAGGCCGTTCGTGAGGCCATCAGCGCCCTGGATAGAGCCGTCGCTAAGGGCGTGATCCATCGCAATAACGCGGCACGCCGCAAGTCGCGCCTGGTGCAGCGCATGAACAAAGCTTCGCAGCAACCAGAGCAGGCCTGATCGATCTCTCGCTCTGTTCATCTGCATACGACTAGCTACCGGACATCACTACGTTCCTAGTGGTGTCCTTTCTATTTCACGAGTTCACCTTTTCCGTGCTATTTTGAGGCCCAAAACGGTGTTTTACGGGTGAACGGGTGAACGGGGCACACGATACAGGATCACCCCATCCGCCTCGTAGGATAGCTCCAAGAACCCTGCATACCAATCTAGACGGGCCTGGTCGACGCCGTATTTTTCTCGCTCCATTCGGCCCATATACAGGATGGTACAGCCATACCGGGCCATGATCCTCAAGACCTCGTCCTGGTCCGCGCTGCGATAAATGCGCTCCACGTCGGCCGTCCTCTGCCGTACTTCACGGTCATCGCCCCGCCACTGGATCTCATGTCCAGGCCATCCCAGGATCGTGGGCACGCCCGTCCATGCCGAGAGCCGGCTATGGGCCGAGTTGTAATCCTCCCCCACTGCCTCTGCCAAGATGTCCTGTGGGCGTGCATGCTCGCTTAGCCAGCGATACGCTCCATACACAGCCGGGTCCTCCTGACGAAGGTAGAATGTGCCGTCCAGCGTTACTGGCCCAGCATAGGCATTGGCTCTAGTCACGCCCGCGGCGAAAGGATAGATAAGGCAGGCGCACAAGACGAACCCTCCCATGACTACTGCGCCACGCGCCGGTCCGCGACGCCGCGCCAATCGATGCGCAGCCAACACCGCTCCCACACCTAGGAGAACCCAGGCCTGGTAATAGAACTTGAACATGGTATTCATGCGTGTATTAAAGAAATCGCGCAAATAGACGAACTCAGTGCCGTAGGTGAGCGTTAGACCCAGCACCAGGAATAGCTGGGTGAAAACCCCGAGATCATCCCTCGCCTCCGGCGCATCGATCTTTTGTCGACTACTATGGCTTGCGACATCGTACTGGGGCGGCTCGCCGAGTGCTGCCGTGCGCGGAGACGCCGGATCACCGCCAGTCTGTGCCCCCCGCCTTGGCAGCAAGAGCCACAAACTGGCTAGCAGAGTGGCGAGCAAGGCGCTCTGCAACAAGACCAGCCAGGGGCCACGAACGACGAGGGTTGCCAGGCCTATCAAGAACCGTCCCCAGCCTCCGGCAATGAGCGTGCCCAGCCACGGAAGCAAAAGAAGCGCCAGCCACAGGCGCCGGGTGGCGCGCCGATCAGCGTGTCCCATACCTCGCCAGGCGAAGACCGCCTCCCCAAAGATAGGGATCATCCACGGGGCAAAGTGAATCAGGTAATGCTTGAGAGGGGTCTTGGCATAGTAGGCCAGCCCGATCCCTTGTGCCTGAGAGCTCAGATCGCGGTAGAACGGCCAGTAGAGCAGGATGCTGCCCAGGCCCAACCAAGCTACCCACAGCACAGTATCCCGCAGCCATCGCCGGCCATCGGCCCGACCTCGCCACCTTCCCACGGCGAAGGCTAGTCCGGCCATGAGCACCGTGGTGGGCAAATCCCAGCTGTTGAGCATCCCCAAGGCGCCGTAGAAAAGGGGCATAATCCACAGGTGGGCCTGCCGCCACCAACCCACACCCGGCTGTCTTTGCACTGTGCGGTAGATCTGCAGAGCCAGGCCCAGGGCCAGCAACAGGATGGGTAAAGCCATCACGTGGGGATGCATGTCCCCCAGGATAAAGCTGAACGCGGGGAACTCGGTGATTACGGTTGGGGACCTGCCCAGGATATTGGGATCGCTGATGATACGGCTCGCTCGCCACCACCACCACGCATCCTGGGGCAACCAGGCGCCGCTAACAGGGGCCTCGGCCAGGCCCGGAATATCGAGCCAGCTATACCACCCCGCTCCTCCCAGGCCCCGACTATGCAGGAACTCCAATAACCCTTCGAGGTTGCTGGCTAGGCCAAGGCTCAATCCCCCCACCATACCCCATAGCGTGGCGCCCCTCCGGCCGGCCAGCAGATCGTAGATCAGGCCGTATCCGCCCACCACAACCAAGGCCAGGGTCTGGGCCAGCCCAAGGTTGTAGGCGACGCCCGCAGGCGTCGCGCTCAGCCGCGAAACCAGCGAGATGATCAGGTAACCCAGGTAATAGTAGCTGACCTTGAACCCTGCCAGCCATGGGTCGCTGGGAGGCAAATGGGGCGCGCGCAACATCGCGTTGAGCAGCGCGAAATCCATGGGTTCCTCGGTGTGGTCGATGGCAGGATCGTGAGCCTTGTACCAGGCATAGAGCGCCAAGGCCAGAACGAAGAGCAATTCTGTAACCAGCACGTGGCGCCATTCCCGGCGCAACCACTGGCCTAGCTCGGCCCGACCAACCAGCCCGAGCACCAGGCCCACCAGCGCCAGGAACACTGTCACACCCCAGAGCGGCAACGCCTGATTGGGCCACAGGCCCAGCACACCCGGCAGCCAGTAGAGATATGCAAGCAAGATTAGGCCCATGGCTCGGGCATAGGCGTAGCCGCGGCCAGGACTGTGCGCAAATAGCCGCGCCGCCAGCGGCCAAGTGAACCAGCCCAGGACGGAGCAGGATAGCCACCATACGATGAGATCGCGGACCATGACTCGACGCTTTCCCGGTGGGCCACAGATTGGAGGCGGAAGATCGTGCCAGGAATTCTAGCACGGGGATGCCAAAAGGGGAAAAGGATGGGGCCTGAGACCTGGGAAAAACGAAAGGGAGGAGGACAGTGCTCACTATCCTCCTCCTGCAGATCAGCGAATGGCGAACCTATCTCTTGACGCGGAAGGCCTTCATGCCCGCGTAGTCGGCCATATCACCCAACATCTCTTCGATGCGCAGCAGTTGGTTATACTTGGCCACGCGGTCACTACGAGCGGGGGCGCCCGTCTTGATCTGGCCCGTATTGAGGCCCACCACGATGTCCGAAATGGTGGCGTCCTCGGTTTCCCCCGAGCGGTGCGAGACGATCGCCGCCCACCCTGCGCGATGCGACATCTCCACCGCCGCGATGGACTCTGACAGGGACCCAATCTGGTTCACCTTGCACAGGAGGGCGGTAGCGGCCTTGCGGTCGATCGCTTTCTGCACCCGCTCGACGTTGGTCACGAGCAGGTCATCACCCACGATCTGCACCTTGTCGCCCACGGCGGCAACCAACTTGACCCAGCCGTCCCAATCATCCTCGGCCATGCCGTCTTCGATAGAGATGATGGGGTATTTATTCACCCAGTCGACATAAAAAGCCACCATCTCGTCGCTGGAGAGCTCACGCCCTTCGCGCTGCAGCTTGTACTTGCCGTCCTCGTAGAGTTCGCTCGAGGCGGGATCCAGGGCGATCCATACATCCTCGCCAGGGCGATAGCCGGCCTTTTCGATGGCCTGCAAGATCACCTCGATAGCCATGGCGTTCGAGCTGAGAGAGGGCGCAAAGCCGCCTTCGTCGCCGACGGTGGTGTTCATCCCTTTGCCAGAGAGCACCTTTTTCAAAGAAGCATAGATCTCGGCGCCCCAGCGGAGGCATTCGGCAAAAGACTCGGCCCCCGTAGGCATGACCATGAATTCCTGAAGGTCGGTGCTATTCGACGCATGCTTGCCGCCGTTCAGGATATTCATCATCGGCACGGGCAGCACGTGAGCATTCACGCCGCCGATGTAACGGAAGAGGGGTAATCCCAAGGCATTGGCCGCGGCCTTGGCCACGGCGAGCGAGACGCCCAGGATCGCGTTGGCGCCCAGGTTGCCCTTGGTCGGCGTGCCATCGAGCTCGTTCATCGCCCGATCGATAGCGATCTGGTCAAGAGCATCCATGCCCACCAGGTTCTCGGCGAGCACACCGTTCACGCTCTCCACTGCTTTTAGAACACCTTTGCCGCCATAGCGCTTGGCGTCCCCGTCCCGCAGCTCGACTGCTTCGTGCACGCCCGTGGATGCGCCCGAAGGCACCGCGGCCGTCCCGGTTTCACCGCAGGCCAGCTCGACGTCCACCTCAACGGTGGGGTTGCCACGAGAGTCCAGGATCTCTCGCCCAATGATATCGGTAATAATGGTCATCTCACCACACTCCTCTCATGTAAGAATCAAGCGCATATCGACCGCCACGCCGCCCTTGCCTTTCTCGCGCACGAACATGGGGTTGATATCCAACTCGGCGATCTCGGGGAAATCGGTGACCAACTGCGCTATGCGCAGGATGGTATCCACGATGGCATCGATATCAGACGGCGCCTGGCCGCGCACGCCAGCCAACAGCCGGTAGGTGCGAATCGATTCCACCATCTCCTGCGCCTGCTGCCTGGTCATGGGCGCCACGCGAAAGACCACATCCTTGAGCACCTCGACATAGATACCGCCGAGGCCGAACATGATCAGGGGGCCAAACTGTACGTCGCGGTTCATACCGATGATGACCTCGCGCCCGCCCGCGATCATCTCCTGGATCTGAGCGCCCCAAATCCTGGCATTGGGCACGTGCTCTTTGGCTCGCTGCACCAGCGTACCAAAGGCTTGCCGCGCCTCCGCATCGTTCTTGACCCCTACGATGATGCCACCCACATCCGACTTGTGCAGGATGTCGGGAGAGGCGATCTTCATCACCACCGGGTACCCGATCTCCTGGGAGAACGCCGCTGCTTCATCGGGGTTCGCGGCCACCTTGGAGCGCGGGATAGTGATGCCATAGGCGGTGAGGATGGCCTGCGCCTCGGTGTCGCCGATGGTGTTGCGCCCCGAACTGCGGATTTCCTTGAACAGATTCGCCACTGCGGCCTTGTCCACCGCAAAGCGCTCGACTTCCGACTCGGGTTGCCGGCGCCAGGCGATATAGCGATACATGGCCCCCAAAGCGGCCACGGCTCGCTCGGGGAACGGGTAATTGGGCACGCGGTTCAGGGCCAACACTTTGATGCCACGAGCCGCTTCTTTCTCGCCCATCCAACATCCCAGCACTGGCTTGCCGCTATCCTTGCTGGCCTGAACAAGCGCCTCTGCGGTGCCCTCGATATCCGTCGATGTCTGCGGCGTGAGGATCACCACCACGCCATCCACGCCCGGATCCTTGAGCGCCACTTCTATGGCGGCGCGATAACGGTCGGCGCGGGCATCGCCGATGACATCGATCGGGTTATGGATGTTGGCATTGGACGGCAGAACCTTGGCCAGGGCCTGCTCCGTCTCGGGAGTCAGACCAGCCAGCACCAGTCCGTTGCGCTCCAGCGCATCGGTGGCCATAACGCCCGGCCCACCGGCATTGGTCACAAAGGCAATACGGTTTCCCTTGATCAGGGGTTGATAGGAGAAAGCGATCGAATAGTCAAAGAGCTCCTGCACCGTTTCGGCGCGCAGCACGCCGGTCTGCTTGAAAGCGGCATCATACGCAGCGTCGGACCCGGCCAGACTGCCGGTGTGCGAGGAAACGGCCTTGGATCCGGACGCCGTGCGCCCCGACTTGACGGCGATGATCGGCTTGTTGCGCGCGGCCTGGCGAGCGGAGGCCATAAAGCGGGGCCCGTCCTTGATGCCCTCGATGTAGGCGATCACCACATTGGTCTGTGGGTCGTCTTGCCAGGCCTCCAGCAACGCCACCTCATCGATGTCGGACTTGTTGCCCAGGCTGATAAAGTGAGAAAAGCCGATATTCTCCGCCAGGGCATAGTCCAGGATGGCTGTACACAGTGCACCCGACTGGGACATAAAAGCGATACTGCCCTGCTCCGGCATCCCTGCGGCAAAGGAGGCATTGATCGGAGCAAAGGTATCGATGAGGCCCAGACAGTTCGGACCCACGATACGCATGCCGTACTTTTCGGCGATATCGAGGAGTTGTTGCTCCATCTGAACGCCCTCGCCGCCTGCCTCGCGAAAGCCCGCCGTAATGACGATCGCGCCCTTGGCTCCCTTTTGGCCTGCCTCTTCCATCACAGCTGCCACCGCTTTGCTGGGCACCAGGATGGTAACCAACTCCACCGGGCCAGGTACATCGAGCAGGGAAGCGTAGCATTTCAGACCGAGAATCTCGGAAGCTTTGGGGTTGATGGGGTAGATGGGGCCTTTGAAACCGCTATAGATAACATTGGCAAGGACCTGATGGCCTAACTTTTGGGGGTTTTCGGACGCACCCACGATGGCCACCGACTGGGGATTGAAAAACATGTCAAGCATAGGTATTCCCTCGAGAACCAAGATGATGGTTCATCCGGCAAGCGAGTTACGGGCCAAGCCGTAACTCGCTTGCTGAATGAACCATTCAGCGGATATTATAGCAAAAGCACGTAAAAGGCAAATCAATTTGCGCAACAGATACATCCATGCCCTAATCCTTGATGTACTGTCGAAGGTATTGGATACTCTCCACAGCCCAGGCCTGCTCCAGGTCGATGGTCTCTTGCAGTGTCTTTTGCTCCGGCGGCCAAAGCTCCAGGATAACATTGCAGTCGATACCCGCCGCACGCAAGGTGCCCAGCAGCCAGGGCAGGTCCACCTGGCCCTGGCCCGCCGGGCGCCCTTCCACGACAAACCCCATCATGCTCCATGCCCGCTGCACGATGAACTCTTTGTGGTGAAGGCAGATGGTGTAGGGCGCCAGCACTTCAGTGACGTGCTTCCACCCCTCCGGCACGGCCAAAGAGTTGACCGTATCCAGAACGATGCCGAACCAGGGGCTATCCACCGCTTCCAGGGCCTCGCGCAGGTCCACGGCTGGGATTTTGCCGTTCTCAAAACCTAGCCGCACTCCGGCATCTTCCAAGGTCGGCAAGATGGCCCGCATATGGTCCGGGATCACTTGCGCATCGACGTTCTGCCCGTCGAGCTCCGGGATGGTGCGCAGCAGCTTGGCGCCGACGCGCTGGGCAAGCGCCACCTGCCGCTGCAGGTGGTCTTTTTCCAGCCCGCGGGTACAAAGCTCCACTTCGATCTCCCAGGCCCGGGCCTGGCGCGCAAAGCGGTCGATTTCAGTGTCGGGGAGCTTGTCCAGGGGTAGATTCGGGCCCATCTGCACCACCCGCACCCCCAGCTCTCGTGCCTTGCCCAGCAAGTCCATGGCTGTCATCGGCCTTGCCGGCTCTGCGCCCTTGAACCCGATGGCCCACATGTAACAATAAGTGCCAATCCCCAGCTTCATAGAGACCTCCCCGAGTGAATTCAGATAGATGTTCAGAATGTACAGGACTAGAGAGACGATCTCCCTTCGAAAGAGCCTGGTACGACATGGCCCTTGACCAGGCTAGGGCTTGAGCAACACCTTGAGCACGTCGTGTCCCTTGACCAGGTCAAATCCGTTGGCGTACTCTTCGAGTGGCAAAATGTGCGTGATCAAGGGCTTTAGCGAGACCTTGTCCGCATCGATGAGCTGGTTCATCCGTCGCCAGGTCTCCCAGTTGCGCCCCATCACGCTCTGCAGCCTGATCTCGCGCCGCGTCATCTTGAAAAAGGGATTGAAGCTGACTGGCTCGTTGAACGTCCCGATCGTGACGATAGTTCCTCGGATGCGCACCATCTCAAAAGCCTGGTCCAGCGCCTTTTGTGTGGCCCCCATCTCGATCACGAAATCGGCGCCCTTACCTCGCGTCAGGTCTAGCACGCGTCGCACCGGATCATCCTGTCCTACATCGATCACCAGGGCACCACTGAGTTGCCTAGCGGCCTCCAGCCGCGGCCCCGATAACTCGGTGATCACCGTGTTCACACCCCAGGCCACAAGCGACTGGGCGGCTAGGATACCGATGGGCCCGGCGCCGATGATCACCGCCCAGTCGCCCGGATCATGGTGCTCAGCCTCTACGGCATGGACGGCGATCCCCAGGTTCTCCAGAACGGCGCCCTCTTCCAGGCTTAACCTATCGCTGAGTGGGCAGATTACCCGCTCGGGGAGCACGGCGTACTCGCTGAAGGCCCCTCGCCGTTTGCCATAGATCTCGCGATCTACGCACATGTTGGTGTGCCCGCTGCGACACTGGTAACAGGTTCCGCAGTAGATCATAGGATCGTTGACGATGCGGTCGCCCGGCTTGAACGCCGTGACTTGCTCGCCTACCTCTACGACGACCCCCGAAGCCTCGTGCCCGAGCACCGTGGGTAGTTCCAGGGTCTTGTCCGACGCAGCCCACTCGTTCCAATCGTACACCTTGGTCTCGCCCACGCAGATGGCGCAGTATTCGACCTTGAAAAGCACATCGTCCGCATGGCGCACCTGCGGCATGGGGACCTGCACCAGGGAAAGGCCCGGCTCGGGACGTTCTTTAACCAGCGCTTTCATGGTGGGTCGCATCGTGGGCTCCTTGGTTCATCAGGATCGTCTGGACGGCTGGAACCATTTTACATACAAGACACTCCTCTGCAAGCGCCTAATGCTGTGTCTCGGATGGCGTCTGTCCAATGTGTGGACCAACTCGCCGAGTGCAATTTGACAAGTATGAACCGTTGATGTATAAATTACCTATATCCTATAGGATTACTAGGACTAAGGGTTGTATGAAACTCAACACCAAGATGCGCTATGGCACCCGAGCAATGCTGGAACTGGCACTGCACTATCAAGAGGGTGCTCTGAGCTTGGCCCACATCGCAGCAGCTCAGGAAATCTCGGAAAAGTACCTGGAGCTCCTATTTGCCTCGTTACGCACTGCGGGGCTGGTGCAGAGCCAACGCGGGGCACGAGGAGGATATACTCTCGCCCGACCGCCCGAACAGACCACCCTGCGCGATATTTTCGATGTGCTCGAAAGCCCAGAGCCCTATGTACCTTGTACCGTCGATCATGATTCCTGTGACCGGTGGGCCACCTGCGTCACTCAGGACATTTGGGCGCAGATGTACGACGCTTCGATGCAAGTGCTGCAATCGATTACATTGGCTGACCTGGTGGCGCGCGGTGCAGAGCGTTGCGCCACAGGTTCCACATACCATATCTAGTCTCTAGGAGGAACTATGGGTGGGATCTATCGTGACATTACGGAGACCATCGGACACACCCCTCTCGTCAGGCTCAACCGCATTACTGCTGGTCTTGGAGCCCAGATTGCGGTCAAACTGGAGCCTCGCAACCCGGGTGGCAGCGTAAAGGACCGCATTGGCCTGAGTATGGTCCAGGCTGCCGAGCGGGAGGGCAAGATTACCCCAGAGACGGTGATCATCGAGCCGACGAGCGGCAACACCGGTATTGCCCTGGCGATGGTGGCTGCTGCGCGGGGTTACAAGCTCATCCTCACCATGCCCGAAACGATGAGTGTAGAGCGCCGTAAGCTGCTCAAGGCCTATGGCGCCGAGATCGTCTTGACGCCGGGGAGCGAGGGGATGAACGGGGCCATCCGCAGAGCGAAAGAACTGGCTGAGCAGACCCCCAATAGCTTCGTCCCGCAACAGTTCGAGAACCCGGCCAACCCCCAGGTGCACCGCGAAACCACAGCCCAGGAGATCTGGGATGATACTGATGGCCAAGTCGATATCCTGGTGGCTGGGGTTGGAACAGGGGGCACGATCACCGGGGTCGCCGAAATGATACGAGCGCGCAAACCTAGCTTCAGGGCTATCGCGGTGGAACCCGCGGCTTCGCCCGTGTTGTCCGGCGGCCAGGCCGGCCCGCACAAGATTCAGGGCATCGGGGCGGGCTTTGTGCCCGCAGTGCTGCGCATGGACTTGGTCGACGAGGTTATCCAAGTGTCCAATGATGACGCTTTTGCCACCGCGAGGCGCCTGGCCAAAGAGGAGGGCATTCTGGTGGGCATTTCCTCGGGTGCAGCCACCAGCGCTGCTCTCAAGGTCGCCGCTCGCCCCGAGAACGCTGGCAAGCTGATCGTGGCAATCCTCGCCAGTACCGGTGAGCGCTACCTGAGCACCCCTCTGTTCGATTTCGACGCGTAGTCAATCATGCTTGACCAGGCCAAGATTAGCTAACTGCATCAGGCTATGTCCCAGCTGGGCAGCGTGGCGGCGGCCCCTCCCGAAAAGGCCGCCGCCACGCTCTTGCTAGCTTTTGGCCTCAAGATGCTGGGGCCACCGTTCTGTATGGCCGCAATAGCGTCCAGATCGTTCGGCCAGAGGAGGACGAGATTGGCTTCCCCGACCTAGAGCGCCGTTTGGCCTCCGTGGACGTCGTGTCATATAATGGCTTCCTACCGAGTCTGCAGGTAAGATCGCGAGATCGTCCTGTTCCCGAGGGGCCGGGCCATCATTCGCGGCACCACCGACGAGGCAGAAGCGCGGGCCCTTTACGCCCGATACGTTGGGGCCTAGGCCGCGCCTTTCTCGAGGGAGCACATCTCCTATTCTGGGTCATGAGGTCACCAATGTCTATCAGAACACGCATCGTTGCCCCCTTGCTGTTGCTCATCCTGAGCGTGTTTGCGCTGAATCCGCTTACGCTCATTGCGGCTCTGGCGGACGGGCACGTCGAGGTACTGGTATACTTTTCGCCCCAGTGCGACCATTGCACCCTGGCGCGCGAGCAAGTGCTGGATCCCCTCAGCCAGGACTATGGCGACAAGGTTGCGATGATCTATGTGGATATCACCCAGGCCGAGGGCCTGAGCCAACTCGAGGCGACCGAGGCTCGTCTAGGGCAGCGGGGTGGCGATCTCCCCATCGTGGTCATCGGCGACACGCTCATCTCCATCTACGAGATGGACCAGCTCGATGCTCAGATCAGGGCGGCCGTGGATGGAGCGTTGAGCCAGTCAGCATCAGGGCAACAGTCCACTGGCACAGCCGGCCAAGCGAGTTCGCAGACACCCAACCCTGCGTCAGTGACAGACCAGGCAACCATCCACCTGGCCTATGTGGAGAAAGACGGCTGTGACAAGTGCGCGCGTGCGGCCGCGCTATTGCAGGTGATGCAAAAGGAATACCCTTCGCTGGTGGTGAGCACCTTCAACGATGTGCGCGATGCCCAGCTCGTCGAGGCCATGGGTAGCTGGCTCGGGCTGCCGGAGCAAGAACGCTTGGTGGCCCCAGCGATCTATGTGGGGCACGATGCCCTGGTGGGAGAGCAAATCACTAGTGCTAATCTCCGCCCCGTGCTCGACCGGTACGTCGATTCGGGCGCCTCGGCTTTTTGGGAGGGGCTAGACTCAGAGGCCGGGGCTGGCGGCATCCTGGCTCGCTTTCAAGCCATGGGCCCCTGGACGGTTGCCTTGGCCGCGCTTGTCGATGGATTCAACCCTTGCGCCTTTGCTACGATCATCTTTTTCGTTTCCTACCTAACGCTCAGCCAGCGCCCCCGGCGCGAGCTGTTGATCGTGGGTCTCGGGTTTATGCTGGGTGTGTTCGTGGCTTATTTCTCCGTGGGGTTGGGGGCGATGAGCCTTCTCAGGCTGGCTAACCGCGTACGCATCGTGGCCCAGATACTCTATGGGATCTTTGCGGCGACTTGCTTTGTGTTTGCCGCCTTGAGCCTCTATGACTATACCCAAGCCCGCCAAGGCAAGCTCCAGGATATGAAGCTCAGGCTTCCCGACCGGCTGCGCGACAATATCAAGCGACGCATCCGCAAGACAACGAGCCAAGGAGAACAGACGATCGGTTCATCCACCGGTTTCATCGCCTTTGCAGGCCTGGCATTTGCCTCCGGGTTGTTCATCTCACTTGTGGAGCTGGCGTGCACGGGCCAGGTCTACCTACCGACCCTATCCTTCGTCGTAGGCATCCCAGAGATGCGTACCAAAGCGACCCTCTATTTGCTACTATACAATGTCATCTTTGTGTTGCCGCTGTTCATCGTGCTTTTGCTGGCTGTCTATGGCATCACCCAGGATCGCTTTCAGCAATTTCTCTCGCGCAATGTGGCACGCACCAAGCTCGTGATGGCGGTGCTCTTTGTGCTCTTGGGGATATTGCTGTTGACGCAGGTATTGGCCTGAACCGTTGCTATCTGCATCAGTCCGACTCGTCGCCGGAGCGCCTGAGAGAACGGGTGCTCCGGCGACGAGTCTGTTAGGCTCCTCAGCCTTCGACCACTTGGCCGATCACCGCCATGGCCCTTTCTTCCCAGTCCTTGCAGGACTGCGCCAGGGATGCCAACTTGGCGCGGTCGATGCCCTCTCTGTCTCGCTTTGGGAAGGGCACAAGCCCGGCCATCTCTGCCCAGTGCGCCGCCACTTCTCCATACCGAGCCGCCGCATCTTCAAGTCCGGCGTACGCACTCGACTCGCCCTTGAGGAATTCCAGATAGTGCGCCATATCCTCCTTGGCATCCGCGTATACGGCTAGGATGTACGACAGGCCAAAGAGGTT
>CAYQDH010000014.1:0-17199 GCA_964416075.1 uncultured Anaerolineales bacterium
CCGAGGTGTATGCCATGACCGACGGCGAATGGAAACTTGTACAGTTCAGCTTTACAGCTCTGGTTTATCCATCGAAAAGCAAGGAGGCGTAACCATGGAATTCAAGACATTACATAATGGAATAAAGATGCCTATGGAGGGCTTCGGCGTCTTTCAGGTAAGAGATAAAGCCGAATGTAAGGAGTCCGTCCTCAATGCCATCCGCGCAGGTTACAGACTGATTGATACAGCCGCATCCTACACCAACGAAGATGCTGTCGGTGAAGCCGTCCGCGAGGCTATTGCAGAAGGTATCTGCACAAGAGAAGAACTCTTTATCACATCCAAGATGTGGGTTCAGGATATGCAGTACTACGACATGGCAAAGAAAGCCATAAACCATTCAATTGAGGCTATGGGCCTTGAGTACATTGACCTCTATCTTCTCCACCAGGCAATGAAGGACTACTTCAGCGCATGGCGTGCCATGGAGGATGTCTACAAAGAGGGCAAGCTTAGAGCCATCGGCGTTTCCAACTTCTACCCATTCGTTCTTACAAACTTCTGCGAGACCGTGGAGATAAAACCAATGGTTAACCAGATTGAGACTCATCCATATTTCACTCAGGAACCATCTCTGGAGGTTATGAACTACTACGGTGTAGTTCCTGAGGCCTGGGCTCCCCTTGGCGGCGGCAGATACAGTCCGTGGAACAACGAGATGCTCAAGGGAATCGCTGAGGCCCACGGAAAGACCATCGGTCAGGTAATCCTCCGCTGGAACGTGCAGCGCGGCGTAGTGGTCATTCCAAAGTCCGTACATAAGGAGCGCATCGAAGAAAACTTCAACATCTGGGATTTCTCACTCACAGAGGAAGAAATGACAAAGATCAGCACGCTCGATATGGGTTATGCAGGAACTGCCGTCAAGCATTTTGACCCTGACTTTGTCAGAATGTGCACCGGCAGAAAAATTCACGATTGATAAGGGAAATAACTATGTCTGTAATTAAGTTAAACGGTCAAGTCCCAGAACTCCTGTAAAAGCAGCGGCATGAGTTAGGCGGCCTGACTATGTGTTCGGCAGCTCTCCTGCAGCTCGATTCCTAGTTCCTTGCGCAAGAGGGCGAGCTGTTGGATCTCAAACTCAGTCATCTTCACCTTGTACCATCTTTGGCTGGCCTGCCACAGCGTGGCGAAGGCCAGCTTCAGGCAACTCTCCTCGGTGAAGAAGCGCGGGATCACCTTGGTCCGACGCCGCTCCTCCAAGAAGGCGCGCTCGATCAGGTTGGTCGTGCGAATGCGTGGGTGATGGCTGAGTGGGCAGCGCATGTAGGCGATGCAGGCTCCCCAATCATCCTGAAAAGAACGCATGGCGGAGGGATACTCCTTTTGGAAGCGTCGCAAAACATCGGCAGCCGTCTGTTCGGCAATGGCCTGGTTGGGTGCATAGTAAGCGGCCTGCACCATAGCTTTGACCTCCGACTGGGTGTTCAGGGGCACCTTGTCCAGGACGTTGCGCATCTTGTGGGCCAAACAGCGCTGCCGCAGACTATGCGGAAAGACCTCCGTCGCCGCACGGATCAGGCCATTAGCCCCATCGGTGGTCACCATCAGCGGCACGTTCAGACCCCGCCGCACCATATCGCGCATAAAGTCGAGCCAGTTGGCATACGATTCCTTGCTCCCCAGCGCCAAGTGCAGCAACACCTTGCTCCCATCCGCACAGATCGCCCAAGCGCACAACAAGCCCTCTTTGCCCCCTCCCTGACGTCGCAGCGATTCGTAGATCGCGTCCAGAAAGAGATACTGCACCCTAAAGCCCGACAGATCGCGCTGGCAGAAAGCCTCGTACTCCTCGTTCAAGCTCTCACTCAGGCGACTGACCGTGCTGCGGCTCAGCACATGCTCGCCCGTAGCCTCCTCCAGGGCTGTCTCGATGTCCCGCGTCGACAGGCCCCGGCTGTACATCTGCCCCACCAAGCGCTCCAGTACCGCTGTCGAATGCCCCATGGCCTCCATGATCTTGGAGCGGTACGGTTCCGCTGTGTCACGAATCTGGGGCACCTGCACCCTCACCTGCCCTTCGCTGGTGTGCACATGCCCCGGTTCATACCCGTTGCGATAGCCACGATGCTCCTGCTCCGGCGCGCGGCGCTCATAGTGCTCGCGGCCCAGGTAGTCCTTGGACTCCGACTCCAGCAGCTCCTGCAACAGCCGTTCGGCGCCCAGCCGCAATACCAGGGCCGCTACATCCTCCTCCCCTTGCAGGCCGTGCTCCAGCAATTCATCGATCCGTTGGCGCAGCTTTTGACTTGGTGGTATCCTGTTCATGGCGTGAGGTTCCTTTCTGCCCTCGCGGGCACAAGATTGGCTTGCTTGGTCGCAGCCATTTTGCCTCACGCCGCCTCTTTTTACAGGAGTATAGGGACATCACCCTCCTAGAGACTGAGAAGGGGATCAGCAACCCGAAGGCCCTGCAGGCTTTTCAGTAAGGTAGGTGACCGTCCGGGACGCAGTCGAGCTAACCGACGTCAACCGCGCAAGATAATCCCGAAGTGACACCTTGCATACGGTCATTCTAGCAATGTAGACTTTCAGGCACGCAATCCAAGGCAGGACCAGGCGACCTCCACCCAGGCGAGTCCATGGAGTTTTCATGAGCTTCGCTCGCCGCCAACGATGAAAACTCTAGTGCATTTTCAGATCAGAGCATGGGCTACCAGGGGTTGGGGTCTCCCGGCTCCTCCTCCTTCCGATAGGCCCGCCCCTCGGCCAGCACCTCGTGGATATAGGCCATCCACTGGCCGATCGGCAGCGATCGCGGGCATCTCGGCTCGCAGAGGCCGCATTGCACGCAATGGCTGGCCAAAACCGTCCGCGGCTCGTCCTCCATCAGGCCGGCGTAGCCCCTTCGCGCACCGTCCAGGTTCCCGAACAGCACACCGTTGTTGAGCGCGGTGAAGGTGCGTGGGATATCCACCCCCTCGGGACAGGGCATGCAATAGCCACAGCCCGTGCAACTGACGGCCATACGCTGCCGGTAGGCGTCGCGTACCGCCTCGACGAGCCCTATCTCCGCGCCCGTCAGCCTGGCCACTCCGGAGCGCCCCGCGCTGGCCACGTTCTCCTGCACCTGCTCCATAGCGCTCATGCCGCTGAGCACCACCGATACCTCGGGCTGATCCCATAGCCATTGCAGCGCCCACTCCGCCGGCGAGCGCTGTGTCTCGGCCCTGGCCCACAAGGCGGCGATCTCCGCCGGTGCCTGGGCAAGCCGTCCGCCGAGCAGCGGCTCCATGATCACCACGGCCAACCCCTTGTAGGCCGCATAGCGCAGGCCCCGCGTCGAGGCCTGAAAACGCTCGTTGAGATAGTTGTGCTGCACCTGACAGACCGACCAGTTTGGGTAGGCGTCGATGATCTCCTTGAGCATGTCAAAGCTGTCGTGAAAGGAGAAACCGATCGCGCCAATACGCCCATCGGCGAGCTGCCTGTCGGCCCAGTCGCACACGCCCAGGTCGCGGACCTTCGGCCAACGCCACCGCCGCAGCCCATGGAGCAGGTATACGTCGAGATGGTCCGTCTGCAGGCGCTCAAGCTGCTCACCGAGCAAGCGATCGAAATCCTCACGAACCTGAATGCGGTCGATGCGCATCTTGGTGGCCAAGTGCACCCGTTCCCGGTAGCCGTCGCGCAGTGTGCGGCCCACGAACGGCTCGCTGCGCCCACCATGGTAGGGATAGCCCACGTCGATATAGTTGACGCCATGGTCAATGGCCCAGCGCACCATCGCCCTGGCCTCCTCCTCCCGAATCGTGCCGTCGGCTTCGCAGGGCAGGCGCATGCAGCCGAACCCCAACGCTGACACTTGATAGTCCAGACGACCGAACTTGCGGTACTGCATCGTTAGCCCTCCTTCGCTTGGGTCGCGCCGACCGCCCCCTTGCCCCAGGGAGCCACCACGGCGGAGACCTCGCCGGAGTATACATCAAGAAAGCGCGGCGACCTAGTGAGTCCGAGCCATGGTCCGCTTGGTGTTGGCTTACCTTTGGAGACAAGTCTTGAGGCGTATCCGCTTGGGGAACCAGTCCGGCGGGAAACGGCCAACGCAGGCTGATCCGCGCACAGATGGAGGCGGTAATCGGATTTGGGGTCCGGCAGATGGGCGATGATCCGGTCGATCAGATCCCTCGATGTGCTCCGCCCCATAGGGGACGAATCGTTATGACAATGGGCGCACCCCAGGGAGCAGAGCGTGTGCGAGACCCAATAGATGCGTTGCGTCATGTCGAATCTATACTCCTTCCTTCACGGGGCGGCGAAGCAGACCATGCCTCTGGGTAACGGCCCAATTCTGGCCGGCCCGCCAGGAGCTGCCGCGTGCGCGCGGCCACCTCGCCGGGCAGCGAGGCCAGTTCCCCGCTGAGGCGCTGCAGGTCGCCCGGCGTATCCACGTCGTACCAGGTGGGCAGGCATTCGACATGCAAGCCCAGCTCCTCGGCGCGCCGCAGCGTCTCTTGCAAGACGGTGGGGGTGCTCATGGTCACCTGGAACAGCGCCGGGTAGGAGCGCTTGAGGCCGATCAGATAGTATCCCCCATCCTCGCTCGGCCCCAGGACCACATCCACCTCGGGCAAATCCAGGCGATCGAATGCCCGTTGCAGGTGCGCCGCCGGCAGCGTGGGCCCGTCGCTGTTCATGATCGCGACCTGCGCGTAACCCATACTCAGGCACACCTCCACGATGTTGTTCAGCCGCTGCCCCAGGTTCTCCCCCTGCTGAGGGATCAGGTCAAAGCCCTGCGGCGCGATCTGTCGAAAATACCCCTCCGCCTCTGGCGGCGTGTAGGCGATGATCGGCCTGGCCCCATCCGCCCGGGCCATCAGGTCAACCGTGTCCAGCAGAAAACAGCGATACAGCTCCGCAGCCTGATCGGGCTCCAGAGGTGGACACAAGCGCGTTTTGGTTTCGCCAGGCATCGGCCGCTTGGCCACCACAACCAATGCACGTTTCATCAGTTTGCCTCTTTCGCGACGAGGGTTGTGAGTTCATGCTAGGAACACTGAGCGGCCGCAGAACCCCCTCTACTTGGGGAAGGTGAACAATCGCACCAACGTGTCCTGATCAGCAAGCTGGACCTCCTGGCCCTCGGTCGGCGCTGGCCTGAGCCGGTTTCCCGCTTCCCACGGGCTCTGGTCCGGCGGCATTACCGCCACCAGAACGTCTCGCAGGCGGCCGACGGCCAGCACGGGCGTCTCCATGCGGATCACCGCGCCCACAGGCCATTCCTGGGGCGGATACCAACAAGTCGTAGCTGTGTCCTGATCGTACAAGAAAACGATCGCCCCATCCGCCCGCGTGAAGAAGAACGCAAAGCGATAATCCTGGTCCAGGGGCGCCAGCGCACGCCAGTAGGTGGTGATGGTGACCGGCAGATCCTGGGACTGAACGCTAGGAAGCGCCCTCCAGTCATAGCCCAAGAGCTCAAGCTTCTCCCCGAATGTTACTCTCTTGGGGCGCGGCACTGCTGCGTCCTCAACCTGCGCAAAGGTATAGAATGAGCCTGGGAACACGCCACGTCCGTCGGACGCCAGGCCTCGCTGCAGCAGCAGATAGCCGTCTTGCGCCGCCAGAACTCCGAATTCCCCTGACCATAGAAGGCGTTGCGCCGAGAGCTGGAGTCCGGTGTTATCCAGTGGATAGGGACTGCTCGTCACATCCAGGAATACATAGTCAGCATCATTGACCGCCGGAAAGAAATAGGCTTTCTGACGATGGGCCACGTGCGGATACAGATTGGATTGCGCCGAGAGGGGGGCCTCAGCCGGGATTAGCTCGATCAGCGCGTGGCCCAGGCGATGATGCGATGTAACCTGGGGGAAGCGGAACCCCTTGCCCAGCGGCGACACGCCGATCTCGTGATGATGCCAGGTGCTGACCAGCAGCGCAATCAGGGACAGAGCCGTGATGGTGCGCGATGGGGATACTGAGAACCGTCGACACAGCAGGTCGCGGAGGTTCCCCAGACCATAGACCGCCGACACGATGACGAAGGGGATGATGGCAATGGAATAGTGCGCGCCCTCCGAATAGGTCCAGCTCCAGGTGCTAAAGACGTTGATCACGCCCAACGGGGCGGCCAGCAGGAGGACGAGGGGCGAGAAGAGTGACATGCCCCCTCCGCTGGCCAGCAGGCCGCCCAGATAGGAGGTGATCCCAGGGCGAGCCAGCCAATCCAGGAGTAGCCCGGGTTGACGCAATGCGTTGAGGGCAGATTCCTCGGGAGTCGAGCCAAAGATGGCCAGGCGCTGCGTAAAGGGGGATCGGCTCAACCCGCTGTAGTGGGGCAGGATCAACATCGTGCAGGCCAGAAACCAGAGCAGCCCCACCCCCGCCAGAGCCGCGCCCACGCGGCGCTGGCGACGAACTAGGCCGAGGTAGAGCCCGATGGTTAGCACGACCAGGGGGATATCTTCCTTGGCCAACATCGCCGCCGCCAAGATCAGGAAACAGGCGGCGAAGCGGCGCTTTTCTGCGAGATAGAGCGCGTACAGCAAGAGGGGCGCCGCCAGCGCCACCGCGTGGAAATCGGACAGGATGGCGCCCTCGACGGCCGGGGCCGCCAGATAGGCCCAGGCCATCACGATGCCGGCCAGGTCGCTGCCCAGGCGATCTCGCGCCAGCTTGAAGGCCGGCCAGGCCCCCAAGGGGATGACAACAGATTGCAGCGCCAAAAGGGTGATCGGGCTATCGAAAACGAGATAGAGGAGCGAGAGGGGCGCCAACCAGAGCTCGACGTGATAGGCCAGCAGGATATCGGTGCGGCGAAACTGCTCCAAGGGTAGATCGATGCGTGCGTTCTCGAACGTGGAGAAGCGCAGCAGGCGACCCTGAAGGGTGTTCCACACCGCCTGGTCGGTGTAGCCCAGGTCCATGGCGCTCGAGCCAAAGGTTTGGTGCCGCAAGAGGGCCAGCCAGGTGTAAAACGCGATGGCGCAGGCGATCAGCGCCCAGACGATAGCGGGCGCCAAAGCGGTCCTGGCATGCGGGCGCAGGCCGGGGTCCTGGCCGGCCCTGCGCCGTCGCGCATGCGCAGCGGATGCCATGTCAGTGGCCAAACCGCAGCATGTGGCGCGCCGACACCGCATCAGCAAGGTCATCGCGATGTTCGTAGACCTTGACAAAGAAGGGGTAGGCCCGGCGCAGGTCGTCGAACTGCACAGCAAACCGGTTGCTGGATACCCGCGGTCGCCCCCACTCCAGGCGCCAATGGCCATTCGCCCAACCGCCGGCCGCGGGCAAGGGACCTGTGGATACGGCGGGGATCGTTTCCTCGACGACATATGCCGACCGGCCGAGCTCGTCCATCAATGCGGTATGGCAGGCCGCCAAACACATGACCTTCTGGGCGCCCGGCCAGGGCTCGTCCAGGCCAAAATGCATGGTAAACCGGTTGCCCAGCATGTCGGCCTGCCGCGAAGGTCCCTCCCCCGGCCACTCGGCGTACCAGTACACGGCGTCTGCCGTGTAAGCGGCTCGCAGGCGCACCTCGAGGGCCAGCGCGTTCCCTGGCCCACTCCGCGAGAGGGGAATAGCGGCCGCAGGGACCGCATCCCACAGGGCGTCCAAGTATCCATCGATGAGGGGAGGCCTGGCCACGGGGCGCGCCACCACCTCCCCCACGGTATCCTCGGCGCTCTGCGCGGCGACCTCTTGCGCGCCCTGCAAAGCGGGGACGCTCAGACAGGCCAACACGATGAGGGCCCCCAGGCCCAGTGCCCACGGCATGTGCGACGGTGTGCCGGTATTCATCTTGGATACACTCCCTACTATTGCGCCGTGTAGCGCACAGCGATGATGTTACTGGTGTTGCATTCGTGGTCTACGGCAAAGAGGTACCAGGTATGCGTCCCAGGCGCCACGTTGGGCAGCGTCACGCCCGACTGGTAGCGGTTGCCGCCCGCGGCCCTAAGCACGTGGGCCACGCCAAGGTCCGGGTTCAGCGCAAAGATCTGGTCCTCCGCCAAATCCAGGGCGCCCTGCGGATCGGTGGCCGTCAGGGCAAAGGTGACGGTGGCGTTGCCCGCTCCTGACGCGGGGCTGAGGGACGCGTCCGCCACCGCGGGCGCCAGCTGGGATCCCGGCAAAGGCGGGAGGGCGATGGCGCCCTGCACCGTCTGGCCGGGCGACAGGGTGACGTTGATCTCGTGGTACACGCGGCCAGCCACATAGGCCTTGACCTGCAGGGCCGGCACCGCCGCCACGTTGGCAAAGGTCACCCAGCCGCCGCCGTCGGCGCGCCCGCCCAAGGGGTTGTGCGCCGTCAACGCGGTGGCCAGGGCCCCGGGGATCGGCGCGCCGCCCTGGTTGGTCACGCGGATGCGCACCGTCCCGACAAGGCCGGCATCGCGTATCGCCTGGGTCGCCCAGGGCAAGGTATCGATGCGGCAGATCCTCACCGCCTCGGCCACCTGGGCCCATGCGGCCTCATAGCTGTTCTGGGCCAGGGCCTGGTTGAAGCGGTCGCTTACGGCGTTGGTCTCGGAGATGATCTCGCGCAAGATGGCCCGCACCGACTCGTTGGGCACCTCGTTGAGCGCCCGGTTCGCTCGGTCGATCACCTGCGCGGCCTGCGCCAGCCCATCGCGCGAATAATCATGAACCACCTTCAGTCGCCCGGCATCATCCTGGGTCACCCGCACCGGCAGGTCCTTGGCGAAATCCGCCCTGATCCTCATCTCATTCACAAAAACCCACATCTCTGACAGGGCCTGGGTGGGAAACGAGGGACGAGCGATGGGCGATGGCGTGGGCTTGGCCAGGCTGCGCAGCCAGGCGTACACATGGCGCGTCTGAAGGTCGCTAACGTCGGACGAGGCAAAGGCCGGCATGGCCCCTTTGCCCAGGCGCACGCGCGCCAGGACATCGTCGTAACTCAGCCCGGTGCCCGCGATCCGCGGCCCGAAATCCCCCTCGGCGTTGGCCCCATGGCAGCCGGCGCAGGGCAACTGCGGCCACAGCCTGGCGCCCACCGCGGGATCCGGTTCCTCGGGCAGTGCCGGTATCGCGGTGGCGGTGGGCGGTGGCGTGTTGCTCGGCAGCGGCGTGTTGCTGGGGAGGGGCGTAGGGGTAGGCGGCGCCACGGTATCGGTGGGGGGGAGGGGTGTAGGGGTGGGAGGCATGGGCGTATCGGTTGCAGGCAGCGCTGTAGAGCTCGGTAGCGCGGGCGTGTGGGTGAGAGGGATGAGCGTGTCGGTGGCCGGCAGCGGGGTGGAACTCGGCGGCGCGGGCGTGGCGACCGTCGCCTCTGCGGGGGTGGGCGCCGGCGTCGCGGGCGCCGCACAAGAGACCAGGAACACCAAACACAGTCCCAGCGTGGCGTTCAGCACATGTCGCGATCTCATGATCTGCCCTCCTATAGGCTCCAGTGCACACCACACCCGCTGCAAGCCTGGTGCGGGTTGGCGCTGAGGAGCGCCCTACGCCAGGCGCGATAGGGCGCATCGCTCCAAATCTCGGCAAAGCTCTTCTGCCAGATATTCCCGAGGACCAGCTCGCGATAGTGTGTCGTCGCAAAGGGCGAAATGCAACAAGGTAGGGCGTTGCCATGGGCGGTGATGTAGGCGGTGCTCCAGGGCCGCCGACACGCCGCCCAGGGCCGCTGCTCGGCGGCTTGAGCGGCTGTCAGGCTGTGACCCGGGTCGGTCGCCCCCGACGCGGTAAAGGATATCCCCAGTTCCGCGCTCAACCGCGCGCAGGCGGCGATGATCTCCGCCTCGCGCGCCGCGATGCTGCCGTACAGCGCCTGTTCCGCCTGGCTCAATCCCTGGCGATCGCCGGGGTCCATGAAATAGGTGAGCCTCTGCACATAGACCTCGGGGATGCCGATGTCGGCTGTCAAACGAATCAGGCCGGGCAGTTGGGCGATGTTCTCTCGCAGGCCCATACACCAGACGGAGAGGCGTGGCGTGTCCATGCCGAGCCTCCTTTTTGTGGCGACCAGGCCTCGAACGTTCTCCACCACCCGGTCGAAGAGCGGCTTGCCGCGAATGCGCTGGTACATCTCGGCGTCTGCGCCGTCCAGCGATAGGCGGTATTCGTGCAATCCACTCTCGGCCAGCGCCACTTGTAGCTCGGGGGTGAGCATGGCGCCGTTGGAGTTGAAGAGCACCGTCACCTGGCGCGCCACGAGGTAGCGGATCATCTGAGGAAGACACCGATTTAGCAGCGGCTCGCCGATACCGTGCAGCACGGCGCGCTCCATGGCGGGGAATTGCTCCACCAGAGCGACAAACTCGTCATAGGTCATGTCTCGGGGGGGTTCATAGGTCACAAACGTGCGTGGGCATGTCGCGCAGCGCAGGTTGCAGCGGTTTGTAACCTCGATAAAGACGCAGCGCGGCAACTCGGCGACGTATTCGCCCCTGGCCTGGGGGTCGGGGATGCGATAGGCATGGGGTAGCCCGGGCATGGCCTCGGGAGCGGCGCCACTCTCAGCCATAGCGCTCTCCCTTCCCCGAAGCGGCATGGCGCAGGATGGTGCTGATGATACGATAGCCCGCCAAGACGCTGCCCTTGATCGTGCCGGATACTTTGGATTGTCCGGCATAGCGCGGCTGATAGGTCACCGGCACCTCCATCACGCGCAGGCCCCTTTGGGCGGATTTGATCATCATCTCGATGGGCCAGCCGTAGGTCATCTCGGTCATCTGCAGCGTCGCCAGGCGCTCACGGAAAAGCGCTCTGAACGGCCCCAGGTCGGTGACACGCAGCCCATATAGCCAGCGCAGCAGCACGACGGCCACGCTGTTGCCAAAGCGCTGATGAATGGGCATCGCTGTGCGACCCACCTCCTCCCAGTCTCGTGAGCCCAGGATCAGGTCAGCTTGATTCTTCTCCAGCGGGTCAAGCAGTCTGGGGATCTCGGTGGGATCGAAGCTCCCATCGGCGTCCAGAAACACGAGGACATCACCCTTCGCGGCCGCACTCCCCGCCAGGCAAGCCGCTCCATAGCCACGGCGTCCCTCGCGCACCACGATTGCGCCGGCGTTGTGAGCCACCTGTGCCGTACGATCCGTCGAGCCGTTGTCTACCACGATCACCTCCTCGGCAACGTGGCGCGGGATGCGCCCTACCACGAAAGCCACCGAGGCCTCTTCGTTCAGCGCAGGGATCACCACAGACACTCGCATGGGTGCGCCCCTTACATGACGATTGTGGTGCAGTAATTGCGCTTGCGCACCAGGTCGGTGGCGGGCGCGACAGAATGATCCAAGTGGATGGCATCGCCCCGGTTCCAGGGGCAGTAGATATCGTGTTGATCGAGAGCGCCCAAAAGCGACCGGCGACCGGCACACCCGCCCTGGCACGGACACTGAGCAGCCGAAGGCGGCACCTGCCTCGCGCTCCGGAACACGGGCGTGTCCAGGATGCCCACGCCCAGTCGAGCCAAGTCCTCCAGACCGAGCGAGCTATCCGGCCAGTAGACGCACGGCGTGACGCGGCGTTGAGGCGTAACGCGCACGCTCTCGTGGGCGCAGGTCGCGGCCAACCCGTAGCCCAGCACGGCGCTCACCACCGGCTCGGTGCAACTCACCAACCTGGAGGCGCCCAGCAGCCTGTGGAAGCCCTCCCAGAACTCGCTATAGCTCAAGCTGAAACGCGCGTTTTGCACAGGTTGGTACACGTTGACGCGAAGGTTGACGCCCAAGGAACGCGCCAGCGCGGCCAGTTCGTCCATCTGGCCATAATTCGTGTTCATCATCGTGGCCAGGATGGAGACGTGCACGCCCACCTTCACGCTGCGCTCCATGGCCCGATGGACGTCGCGCCAGTTGCCCTGGCCGCGAAAGGCGTCCTGTTCATCCTCGCTGGGAAAGTCGATGGATAGCTCGACATCATGGAAGCACTCGAGATACTCCTGGGGTATGGTGTTGAGGCTGTACCCATTGGAGGCGATGCTGAGCTTGATGCCTCGGTTGTGGAGGTAGGTGATGATCTGCAGGAACTGGGGGTGCAGGGCGTTTTCCCCCGTCCCCAAGCCTATGGATCCCACCGGCAGATGCTCGCACACGCGAGCGATATCCCCCAAGGTCAGGGCGTGCACCCCATCTGTGGGGCGGTAGCAGTGGGCGCAGTGCAGGTTGCAGTCATTGGTGAGCCCCATTCCAACCGAGAGCGCCACAATGCACCTCCCCTCATTCTTTGGACGCGATGATATGCGCATAGCGCGCGATGCGTTTGTAGGGTTCGATCTGGCTGGCCTCTACCTCGAGCGGCCACAGATGCGCGTAAAACGAATCGTCCTCCCAATCCTCGCGGGGAAAATAGTCGGCGAATATCCGCACGCCGTATTCGGCGGCCAGGACTAGGCCAGCCCGGCGCAGGGCATCCCGCACGACCTCCAGCGCCACGTTGCGGCGTGGTAGTCCAAAGAGGTCAGCCTGCCCGACCGGAGAAACCAGAGAGCTTCGGGCACGATCCAGGTCTCTCTTGGCCAAGGCCCAGTGCAGTGCCTCTGCGTGGGGATTAGCCAGCAGAAGTGATAGCGTTCCCCCTGGCGTGAGCATGCCCGCTAGGCTCTGCAGAACCTGAACAGGCTGGAGCACATATTCGAGTAGGGTGTGGCACAGGACGACATCGAAACTCTCTCCCGCCAGATGGACGAGTAACTCCTCGACGGGCCAACAATGGAACTGGGCGCGCTGTAAAGCATCCGGCGCCGCGTGCTGAAAAGTCTGGCGCGCGATTTCGAGCATGGCTTGGGAAAAGTCCACCAGCCACACGTGATGTCCCTTTTTCGCCAACGCTAGTGAATATCCTCCGCTGCCGGATCCAGCATCCAGAACGCGCAGACCCTGTGAGTACGCGCTTAGGTGGTGGTATAGATGATGGAGGACCAGGTCCTCGCGCAGCCGACCGAGAGGCGTTCGGGTGTACTGCTCCCACTTGCCCGCGTGACCCTCAAAGGCTTGCCACTCTGCGGCTCGCTCACTCATGCGTTCCTGCTATCCCTCGCCCTGTGCACTGGCGTGCATTATCGGGTCTGCTAACCTATTCATTATAATCGGCCCATCCCGTTCCGCCAAGCCCCAACGCCGAGGGCCGAGGTTGCGTGTTTACGTACATCTCACAGGACACGATTCTGTCGGAACCGCGTGGCCCTTTCAGGAAGCGCTTGTTGCCTCGATCTTTCCACGCCGAGTTTGGCCGCCATCTGATGGGAAGGCTGCGCAAGAACGAGATTTGACATGCCTGTTCCTTCAGAACAAGATGCCGTCGTAGGAGACGGACTCGACTGGGAGTGGTTAGTCCGTAGCTTGGATTGGGGCGCCTCGCGGCCAAAACTGTGCCCTTCGCCAATACGTGAGTCTGAATCCGTAGGTTGTGCGTTCGACCCGCACTGGGCGCACCAAAGTAGGCAATCGACACCAGAGACCCTTGATCCATGCTGACGGACAAGGGTCTCTTGTTGTTGACCCTCCAGTCTCGGTTTGTCCCAGTGGATAGAACACGTGCTATAATAAGGGTGCCGCAGGGTTGTGTGGACCAGATACAGGTCCTGCATTCCGTTCGCTAGGTGTACCGCCCTGCCGACGACATTGGCATATCATGATAGCCAGGAGTAACCCAAATGATTGAGGACCAGATTGTCGCGTTATTGCAGGACAATGGGATCAACACAGAAATCACCACATGTGAGCAGGTAACCATCCTGGGCGTTCCATACATCCATCTTGGATTCCCTGATCATGATGATCTTTATGTGACCAAATTCGGCATCGATCACATTGGTAATATCATGCCATCCCAATATACGGGGGAGAACTTTAAAAAGAATAACCGGAGGCTCAAAGGCACCAGCTTTGTGTACCAAGTGCAAACGGAGAATGCCCGAGGCAAGCCGCTGGATATCGTGCTCAAGTGGAACAGGATGGCGCAGGATGTCCCTGGCACAACGGGCTTGATCGGAGCGGAAAGGGAGTTCAACAGCCCCTTTGAGGAGTTCCGTTTGGCGCTGGAGCTGAGGGACGCGGCGGAGAATTCAGTATTCGATTTCGAGGTCCAAAAGCCCCTGGCCATCTATGTGCCCTCGGAAAAGGCGCCCGTCGCCGAGTGGGGAAGGGCCGATTGGATCATGGAGCGTATCATCAGCTCCCATGACAATATTGAGATCGATATGGAAAGAGCTTACGCGGTTATCTATGCATGGATCGATGGAATCGATGCCGTGATGGCCAAGGAGAATGGCCTCCTATCCGAAGCCCATATCGCGGAGCTCACTCTGCGGGCCGAGCAGGAGATGAGCATCCTGGGCTTTCAGGTGGCAGATCGAAAACCGCACCACATCATCGTCCAGGTCAATGGGGACCATTCCCTGGAGCGCAAGGTAGATAACCAGATCCACTATGGGCTGGTGGATTACGAGCTTTTGCATTACACCGACGAGGGCGAGCGCGACTATGCCAAGGGTCGAAGGAGAGAATACCTCACCCGACAGGCAGAGAGGTTCGCCGAGAAGGACCTGGTCTTCCCCAAAAACCTCTTTCCGGTCACCATCATGGGAGTTGATTACGTGTATGGGCACACCGAGAGCTCAGGCGGCGCTGCCTGGGTGGTTGGCAGAGATCCCAGCCTGTTTGACTATTTCCTTCCCGAAAGGTGGAGAAGGACACCCAAGACCCAAATCTCCGAAAGCCAGGCCATGTACCACACACTGACCAAGGATAATATCAACTTGGTGTGGGTTTACTCCAACTGCGGCGTAGCCCCGAATATGGATCCCTACTACCAAGCCGAAGAAGAGATGCTCAAACACGGCCATAACAGCCCGTTCGAGGAGATCGCTCTGGCGATGGAGCTGAACGACAGGGGAATTCTGACCACCTATCCGCGGGCTGTGTACATGACGGGCCACGAGACTAACATCTCCAAGGACATCATCGACAACAGCAGGTTCATCTCGCATGCCGGCATTCTTACGCCGGATGGCTTTCCTGTGCTGAGAGAAGGAAGAGCCTATATCACCATCTGGGGCTACTTTAACGGACCCGATGAAATGCTGGCCGTTGAGGACGGCAACTATTACATGGGCATTACCGCCCTGCATGCCTACAAGCGCGGGCTGATAACGATGCAGCTCTACTGCAAGCTCATGGATGAGACAAGGGAGAGGTTGGCCGAGGTCGGGTTTGAGGATATCAACCTGAGAGGAAACCACATCATGCTCTCGTTCGACAAATCGGGCCGCCTCGTAGGCAAGGGGCCCGATAATCCCGAGGTTAGAGTATCCAATTTTGAATTCCTGAGGAGGATCGGCGCGCCGCTGTGCCATCCTCTCGGCTACTAAACTCAAGGTTCCTTCGCCGCACCGCCCAATCCTATGAGCCGGTTCACTGTACTCTGAAAGTGCTCCCCATAGAGTGTGAGTTGTTTCGGGCTTGAGTAAGGATCGCACAGGTTGCCCTCGAAACCGACACCCGGCTCCTGTTCATAGGTAGGGCAGTTCAGGCTGAACCAACTCCATCGCTGCACCAGGCGGTTGCCATCCGCAGGATACCCGGTCGTATCGTCGGTGGCGGTGAGCATGTACTCGAAAGTGGCATCCATGAACGTATTGATGCGGTCCACGCAACTGGGAGGAGCGATGGGGTCCCAGTAGGAGCAGGGGTACAACACACCGTATTCGCTGATGATCAGCGGCTTGTCACGATAACCGCGCTCCTGCATCCACTGGCGCATAGCGACGATATGCGCCTTAAAGTAGTCCATGTTGGTATTCTCTTGCCAGGGATAGTACTTGCCCAATTCGGCGTCGATCCCCACCGGGATCCCCGCCCCATATCCACCTTCCCTTTCCATCAAGATCATGTTGTGGATATTCCAGACATCCACAGGGATAGGGGTCTGGTAGCGACTCTGGTAGCGTCCCCGCACCATGTCCAGCCACTGCAGTCGCAGAGGTGTCGGCTGTACCACCCCACCAACAGCCACTCGGGCCATCGGATCGGCAGATTTGATCTCAGTATAGGCCTTGTAGTATCTCTGAGCATACACGTCGGGCGTCAGGTTAGCCTGGTAGGTGCACTCGGGCTCATTTCCGATGAGCCACAGCGCCCCAGGATTGTTCTGTGCAGTAGCGCGCACATAATCCCAGTCAAGACTATACCAACGCGAATCGACAGGTATCATCTGCACATACTCGCGCCCTTGGGATTCCTGGGGCCACATGCGGAAACTATAATCACTGTACCACCCAAAGGGCAGGCTCTGTAGGGGATACTCGGTCAGGCTCCCATAGGCCGTGAGATAGTTCACTCCGAAGCGCTGCTGAACAGGGTTCAACGTCGGGGTCGGCGTCCTGGTGGGTGACAGAGTCCGTGTGCTCGAGGCCGTGGGAGTGGGCGTCTTGCTGAGGATCGGCGTCGACGTCCTCGTGACCGATGGAGTCAGCGTCTGGGTCGGCGTGCTCGATGGCCCTGCAGTCGATGTCGGGCGAGTCTGGGTCGGCGTGCTCGACGGCCCTGGGGAGGACGTCAGCGTAACGAATGGGGTAACCGAAGGCCGCCCTACCAGACGAGCCATGGCGATAGGCAGGAATACCTTGCCGTCGTCGCTGGCCCGAGCAATTCGGTAGGATGAGCGATTGGCCAGGTGCGATGCTCCCAGGAAGGCGAGGCCGATGACCACGACACCGAGTATCACGATATTCCTTATGGTCAGGCTCGTGGCATAGAATCGCCATTTGCCGCGTGAGGAGGGGCCTCGGCCTGAGCCTTGTCCAGAATCATCTCCTCGCAGTGTGGACTGGGCTGCCATTTGCTCTAGATCCTTTCAAAATCGTCCCTACGTTATCACCAGCCGCCACCCCAAACGGGCCGCCACGCAGACGAGGCATCCATCCCGCCTCGTCTCTCCCCCCATAGACCCTGAATGGCTCAACTACATATAGTATACGTAAATCGCCATCGAGCCCAACTCACTCCCTTCCAGCGCGTGGCTCACACTCTACCTTGCCCGCATAGTCCAGCCAACAGAAGATGTGTCTTGGCTTTTCACCCAGCAACTCCTCCACGGCGCGGATATAGCGCTCGGCTTGCTTCCGGTAACCTTTTTGCTCCACGATAAGCGTCTCCTGCGCGGCATCGCTCACGTGGTCGGTCTTGAATTCCACGATCGTCCACTGCCCATCCCGTCGATAGAGGGCATCGATGACGC
>CAYQDH010000014.1:17209-21123 GCA_964416075.1 uncultured Anaerolineales bacterium
TCGAGCCATCTCCGCAGCGCAGGCTATAGGGTACCTCTGCCCGACGTTCCGCCGCATTCATCTCCTGATACAAGGCATGACCTCTGAATCGCCGCAGCAAGGTAGCGCTCCTGATAGCCGCATCGCGAAGCATATGGGCATCGATCAGGCCTAGCGTGCGAGCCCGCGCTTCAGCCCAGGCCTCGAATCGCGCGTCCGGGAAACGCCACGCCGAGAGGGACTCGTGCACCAACTGACCCACCAACCACGATGGTGCATGGACGCTTCCCTTGCCCGGCATCACCTGCCAGACACGCGGCGCCAACTCGGCTGCCTCCCTGGTGTCTTGTGCCCCCTCCCCAGGCAAGCTCCCAGGATCCAACAGCCGGAGCTCTCCCACAGCGGCGGTTTCCATCTCCGGTTCCGCCACGTCCCCATGCTCCCAGGAACACTCGGGCTCGTAGACACAACAGGCCACGGGGGTTGCCCCTGCCAGCAACGCCACGCGGATGATGCTTCGGCCTGTCTCGCTATGAGCAAATTCCCGTTGCCCTAGGTCCAGCGGCGCCGCCAACCAATCCAGCCACTCACCCAGCCCAGCGGGCCGGTTGTCCTTACCAAGCCGCATACACCCGTTGATGAGCAGCATGTCGCGAGCCCGTGTGGCGGCCACATACAGCAACCGCGCCGATTCCTCGCGTTCCTGTTCATCCTCCTGTTCTGTCGCCCACAAGTACGTAGCCGGCCACTTTCCGCGGCACGGTGCGCATCGTTTGACTTGCGCCTCGTCTCTCCCCCCCACCACCGAGGCCGATTCGCCCTGCCCCGCCCCATCACCCGCCTCATTTTTCGCCTGCAGCGGCAACAGCACACCCCACCCAGCATCGATCAGTACCTTGGTGCGCGAGCCCTTCTCCGCGCCAATATCTCCCAGCACCACAACGGGGAACTCGAGACCCTTGGCCGCGTGCACACTCATGATCTGCACAGCCCCCTCGCTCGTGGCGCGCGCCTCCCCTTCGCGCGTACCGGCATCGCGCAGCAAGGCCACGTATTCCAGGAATTCTCCCACACTCACCATCCCACTGGCGTGGGCGTCGGCCAGCAGCTTGTCCACATTACGCACTGCGCGCCCCTGCCCAGCGCGCCTGAGCGCGGCTCGATAGTGGCTAGCATCGATCAAGGTCTTGAGCAGGTCCGCCACAGGCGCCCTTCCCACATCTCGGTGCAACTCTGTGATCAGGGCCACCGCGCGCTGCGCCCGCTCCCTTTCGGCGCCATCGATGCTTGACATGGTGCCTTGCAGTGCCTGCCAAAGACCAGAACCCTTCTCCCTACGGCAGCACAGTGAGTACAGGGTTGCGTCCGATAGGCCCAGCGCGGGCGAACGTAACAGCCCCGCCACAGCCAGATCGTCGTTAGGCTCGCTGACAGCGCGCATCGCGTTCATCAGGTCGCGCACCTCCGGCCGCTGGTAAAAACCTCGCCCCGCCACCGTGGTGAAAGGGATACCCGCTTGGTCCAGGGCATCCTCATAGGCGGAGAACGAGCGCGAGGCGCGACAGAGGATGGCCATATCACCATATCCCAGGGGCCGCAACGCATCCCCCACTCGCACCATGCGACCACCAGCCAGCAATTCCTTGAGCCGGGCCGCCAGGGCGCAAGCCGCCCGTTCCAGAGCCTTGCCTTCACCCCTCGTGCCCACGGTCATGTGCAACTCGATATAAGGTGACACCCATCCGGGCTCGGGTCCCTTGCGACGCTCCTGGAGGTCCGCGTCAGCTTGCACACCCAGTGCTGATCGCAGCAGCGTGTTCAGGCCCGCCAGGAGCTCCCGGTGAGCACGGTAGGAGGCCTGCAAATTCAGCGCCGCCGTCTGAGAACCATCCGTCGCATTCTGCTCGACGCACCGTCGCTTCAGGTCGCGAAACAAACCCACCTCCGCGCCCCGAAAGCGATAGATCGACTGCTTGTCATCGCCCACAAAGGTAGCTCGTCCGCGCCCACCGTTGAGCAGGTCCACCAGCGCCAGCTGCCGCCTATTCGTATCCTGGAACTCGTCCACCAGGATAGCCTGCACGTCCTCCCGCCAGCGTGCCAAGACCTCAACGTGTCCATTCAGCAGGGCCACCGCCCTGTCTTCCAAGTCATCGAAATCCAGGGCATTACGCTCATCCTTCAATTCCTTATAGTTTTTTTCCACCACGGCGTACAGCCTGGCTAACGCAGGCATGGCCTCCGCCAGCTGGCGATCCAGCGCCAGGTCGCCCTTGCGCAGCCAAGCAGGTACATCCTCATACAGCCCTCGCAAGGTCTTGATCGTGTCCTTGGGGTTGGCCGGCGCCCAGTTGCCCTTCTTGCCCTTTTGCTTCAGCAAGCCATCCAGGGAGGAAAGCCAGCCCGAAGCCGCCTCCCAATCACCCTCTCTCCGAGCTGTAACGAGCATATCCCACGCCTCGCACAGTTGTTCCACGACAGGAGCCAACTCGTCGGCAGCGGCCTCAGCACGGGCCAGCGCGCCGCTACCACGCAGGGCCACCAGTTCCGCAAATGCTGTCTGAACCTCTCCGTTATCCAAAAAGTTCACCAGGGGCGGAAGACAAGTCTCCTGCCAACGTGGCCATGGTGAGACGCCTGACGCTAGGATAGGCCCCACATCCAAGCGCTTGTTCAGCATGGTCTCCGCCACAGTGCGCAGATCTCTCTCGCCCAGCAGCGTGTATAGCTCTCTCACCTCCGGCGCGCTGGACGCCCAAGCCATTCCTTCGTCGATCGCTTGCTGCGTAAGTAACCCTGTCTGCGCCTCGTCCAACATCTCAAAGCGCGGATCTATGCCCGCTTCGGCGGGATGCGCCCGCAGGACCTCGCTGCACAAGGAATGGATCGTGCCAATGCGAGCCGCGTCTAGGGCGCCATACACCTCCAGCCAACGCTGACGCTCTTCCTCGGCCACGTTCCCTGGCCCTGGCAGGTCGGCGCGTCCCAGGTAGCGTTGTACCTGCAACCGCACACGGTTGCGCATCTCTTGTGCGGCCTTGCGCGTAAAGGTGACGGCCACTATCGAGCGTAGCGGAAGCCCTTCGGCCAGCAAGGACAGGTAGCGCGCGACGAGGGTGCGCGTCTTGCCGCTACCCGCCCCCGCGGTCACCAGCAGGTCGCCCCCCGTCCAGGTAATCGCCGGTCGTTGTTCGGCGCTGGGCTCCATCTGTTCCACAATAGCGTGGACCACGGCATCAGCCTCCATAGGTCGGACGGAATGGCCAGCAGAAAGCTGCTGCCGGACAATAAGAGGGACACCCCTCCGCTGGAGGACGCGGCTCGAACGCTCCTCGGCGGATCCCTTGCACAGCATCCCGGGCGAACCGCAGCGCATCCTCCATACTCTGGTCCACGCCGTAGGCCGCCAGCCGTAGCGCACTCGCTTTGGCTTGGGGAACATGCCAGTAGAACCCGTCCCTGATCTCGCCGCCCAGCAACTGCTTCACCGCCAGGGCGTAGAGGGGCAGCTGGAGCTTTCTCCCATCCTCCAGCGCCCTGCGGCCAAAGTGCGTTGGCCCAGCGCTCTTGTAGTCGATGATCCGGCAGGCGCCGTCAGCGCAGCGATCCACACGATCGACGACGCCATGCAGTCGCAAGCAATCCTGGCCATCAGACGACTCCCAGATCGACGCGGCCTTGAAGGAGAACTCGAACTTGGCAGGTGCATAGTCCTCGGCCAGCGCGGCCAGCCCCATGAGCGAGCGGCGCACCTGCCCCAGGATCTCTTCCTGAGTCTGGAGCCACCAGGCCGTCTCTCGGAACCCCTCGCGTCGCGGGGCCTCCTCTAGGATCGGCGGTCCCACCTCCTGCAGCGTGGCCGACAGGCGCTCGGCATTGTTACGTGCACCTTCGGGACAGGCCTCATAAACCACCTGGAACAATCTATGATAGAT
>CAYQDH010000014.1:21133-27684 GCA_964416075.1 uncultured Anaerolineales bacterium
CCCAACTGGCGCGCATCCAGCCCCTCCGCAGGCTCCTGGCGCGGCTGCAAATCCAGCACCGTGCCCACAAAGAAGAATTGGGGACAGGTGCGATAGTTCTCCAGGCGGGTGGCGCTCCATACATGCCGTGGCCCGTAATATTCACCCAACTCGGCGGCGTGCTCGCTCAGATCACCATTGTGCGGCCCCGTGGGGCGCCGCCCATAGCGCGTCTCGAAAACGGCGCTGGCGCTTTGCCAGGCGCGATAGCGGGCCGCATCTTTGGCGCTGACCCAGGCATGCCAGGGCGAATCGGGTGGGCACGCTGCCAGCCCCTCCAGAAGCTCCGGCCAGGAGGCCGCCTCATCGGGTCGGAGGCGGCCTTCGCTACTGAGGACCACAGGCTTCACTCCTGCCAGACGGCAGATCTCTTCCCAATAGGGTGAGGGCTCCCACAACGCCCCATTCTCCGCCAATCGCGGCCGAGTCAGGAGCACTTGGCCACGCGCTCGGGTGACCGTCTCGTAGAAATACTCTGCCTCGGCGCTCTCCGTGGAGGGGGATAGATCCAGCCCCAAGGCACTTAGTCGCAGGCGGTCGCTATCACGCAACAGGGGATCCTCACGAAGCGTAACCGGAAACTCGCCCTCAGCCAGGCCCAGCACCGCCACCGCGCGGAAAGGAACGCCGCGCGCCTGTACCACATCCGCCACCAACACGGCCTCGTTGTCGCGATCCTGTGGGAGCCGATAAGTAGCTGCCTCGACTGCCGCCCGAACCTGGCCGTAGAAAGCACAATAGTCTGCAGGCGGCGAGGTTCCCAACGCCTGTTCCGCCCACACCAAACCGCGAAGCACATCCTTCAGCGCGCGCAATGCCGCCACATCCCGATCCGCCGCCACCTTATTGCCCCGTCGCGCGCATCGGGCCACCCGCAGCGAATCATCATCCTCCCCTGCGTCTCTCTCATCGGGACCGATCAGAGCCTCCAACCAGGCCACATAGTCCCCAACGCTGTCGGCTGCGGGTGGGCGCAATCGCTGCACAAAGCGCGCCAACTGCTCCTGCAGCGTAGGGATCTCCTCAGCGTTGGGCAGACCACCCGGCCACCCCTCTTCATCTTCGGCGAACTCCTCCGCCGTACACTCTAACCGCCGTGCGAACGCCTCACGCCATTGGGTCAAGCCACCAACCACCCGGCCCCAACGCGCCAGGTTGTCCAGCCGGTCGGCGAGGGTGGCGTCGCCGTGATCAGCTTGGCCGCCTTCCCCCTGGATAAAGACCGTACCCCAGTCAAAATATGGCGAGCGCCACGCCTCCACGACCAACCGGCGCGGCAACGATGGCTGTGTATCCTGATCAGAGATCGGTAAAGAGAGGCGCAGCAGATCCAGGAGCGCAGCGACCGCGGGATTGCTGGCTAGGGGCAGGCCATCCAGCAGGCGAATGGGTAGGCCGAACTCACGGGCCGTCTCCTGGATGAATGCACGGTAGGGCTCTATCCGGCGCGCCAGCAAGCCTACCTCCTTGGAACGGCAACCGTCCCGCACCAGGCGCGCCTTGAGCCAGCGCAAGGCCGCTCTCACCTCTCCGGCGCGGTCGGCCGCCGCGATCATGGTCACCGGATTCGCATCTGCAGCTTCGCCTGGGGCACTGTAAGGCGCCGCTTGGCTCACGAAAAGCGATCGCTCCAGGTACACGAGAGCGTCTGCTCTTCCCTCGCCACATTCATGACGAGCATCCCCCCAGTTCCCCTCTGGAAGCGGCTCTGCCCGTAGCACCAGTGCATCCTCCAAGGCCCGCCTCGTATCCCGGAACCGTCGTTGCACCAGTCCCCGCTGCACTCCCTCGACGGCGCCGCTCAGGGTGATGATCGTCTCCCGCGCACACCGGGTAACCATCCGCAGCAGGTCCATCTGCGTGGTGGTCAGGCTGTCAAAACCATCCACCACCAGAAGCGACCAATCCGTAGCCAATTGGGGATTGTTCTGCAGTGCGTGCAGGGCCAGCCAGCCCAGTTCCTCTTCGTCGGCCCAACGGTTCGCCTGCAACCGTTTCTGGTAGGCCGCATAGATCAACACCAACTCGCCCAGCCGTGGCTCATTCCCCAGGGTCGCAACCGCATCCGCCAGGCTCTCGGGGCCAATGCGCGCCGCCTTGAGCTCGGCAATGAGGTTGTGCAACAGAACGGTGAATCCTGGCTTGTTGCACAATGAGTCATAGTGCACCAGGAACACGCTATTTAACAAGCTCCGCAGCAAGGCGTGCTGCAGAGCATCGTCGAGCAGCGTGCTGGCATCGCCCGTGACGCTCAAGAGTGTGCGGTAGAGCTGCCCAAAGGTCAACACCTGCACTCCTAACGCGCCGCCCTCCTCGGCCAGCCGTTCCTTCCAGGCCCGTTGCTGCAACTGGTTCGCCACACATACCATCACCGCACCCCGCAGCCCTCTGGCCGCCTGGCGCGCCTGTGCCACGGCAAAGGCCGTCTTACCCCCCGCCGCCGGTCCCAAGTATAGATGAATGGACATCGCCACCCCTGGTCGTTCGCTGTCTTACCGCGAGATTATGTCACCAATAGGGTCGAGAGAAATTACGAAGACTTCTTTGGTAAATGATTACGCAGTGCAGTATACACGGTGACGTTGCAGTATCAACCGCACGCCATCAACAATATGACGTTGGACGACGTAGGTTCTGTCGAGGCGCATGGTTTGGGTTTGTTGTCGAGATGGGCATCGACGTGCTATACTGGCCTCATGGCCTTCTGCATAGGGGAGGTTACCCATGAAGCGCACAAGCCTGGTCTTAGTCGTCGCAATGGCTCTGGGCATCACGTTCTTCACCTTGCCCGCATCGGTTGCAGGTCCCGCACCAAGTTGGCCCAGCAACCCTGATGCTGTTCAGACGACCCCTGAACCCAGCGGAACAGCCACACGGGCCCTCCGTTTTCCGCTCGTGTTGAAATACTGGCCCCCAAAAACGCCCACGCCTACCCCGACTACTACGCTAACGCCTGTACCTACGCCTACCCCGACCGCCACCCTAACGCCTGCGCCCACCCTCAAGGACCGCGTAAGCGTGGTCACTGTGACTCTACCCCAGCCCCTCACGGAGAGCCCAAACTGGTGCACATGGGGCTGGTGTACGCTTTCGCCCCGCCTCTACCATGAGCCGCTAAGGGATGATCGCACCATGGTGGGCTGGACGGATGCCAGTGGGAATGGGCATATCAGCATCATCGGCCAGAATGGTGGGCTCGAACAGACCTTCAACTATACGGCGCGGTCCGTGCGCGGGCTGGTCGCGCACGATGACGGCACTTTCGCCATCCTCTTGTGGGACCCTGGGTCCGAGACCATGTGGCTCTCCAAGCGGCGGGCGAGTGGCAGCGAAATCTGGGCTGCAAATGTCGATGGCGAACTGACCATTTTCAACCCCACGATCGGTGACAGCCGGCTCACCTATGGCGATGACCAGTATGCAGCGTACTTTGCCGTCCATGGAGATTCCGGCTGGCCCGAAGGGAACGAGGGAGATCAGTTGACCTTCGTAAGCACTGACGGCGCCATCCAGCCGGGAGGCTGGGAGTGGGGTTGCTCACATTCCCTGGCCGAACTGGTGGGATACCACCCCGTCCTGGACAAATTCATCCCTGTCTGCTCCAGTGACTGCTATTCCAACAAAGGCATCCTGGTCAACGTCGGCCAAGTCGTCTATGCGGGCGACGGAGATTGCGCAGGACTGGTATCCGCGCAATTGGGCCAGGTAGTGCAGAGTGCCAGTGCGTGGAAACTCGTGTTCAACGCCATGGCCAGACCCGGCTACGAAGGACAAGGCGTTGGCTTGGCGAGCATTAGCGGTTCCTTCCAGAGCAGCTACGTTTGGCTGACAGACACGAACGGAGAATACGAGCGCGATCCCGTCCTCGCCCGCCTCGGAAGCGCTCTGAACTCGAATCGATACCTGGTCGGCTGGATGACAACCAATGACCAGGCATACTGGCTTGGCGTGATTGACGGGGGAGGGACGTTCATGGCGGAGCCTGAGAAGGTGTCGTCAGCAGGCATCGCGTGGGGGAACCGCGATGACTCTTTTCGCACCCGGCCGGACGGCAGCGTGTCTTGGGTACGAGTCGAGCCGGCCACCCGTAAGCTGCATCTCTACCGCTTTAACGGCGCCATCTACCTTCCCTAGTAGGACAGCTGGCACACGCGTGGAAAGCTTGCTTGCGCGAACATGCCAGCACGTATGATCTGGTTCGGCGCATCTGCGAAAAGGACGATGAGAACTGGAGGGAGTCCCATGACCATCGACTACATATCTTTCGCCGGTTATGACAACTGCCCGGTACTGCAGAATGAAAACATCCGCGTGGTCCTGGGCCCGCATTGCGGCGGGCGCGTGTTGGAATACGCATGCCGCGGAGAACACGGCTTCCGTGGTCAGAACGTACTGATGCTCGATCCTCGCCACGATGGCTGGATCGCCGCGCCCGGTCGCGCCCCTTTGGGCACGCTTTTCCCGTCTGGCGGCCGCTTTGATATCGGCCCTGAGCATATTGCTCCCCGGCACCCTGAGCTGTGGTATGGCCCCTGGCAAGCGCGGACTGTAGACCCGCGAACCGTGCAACTCACCAGCCAGCATAGCGACGCCCTGGGCGTGCGGGTGGATCGCTACTTTACCCTGGGCCCTGACTCGTCACGCCTCGTCTGCACCCAGACGTTCGAGAACATCTCGGATCACGAGGTTCGTTACTGCCACTGGGGCCGAACCTTTGCCCTCGGCCACGGAATCTGCATCGTCCCCCTCACGCCGGCCTTAAGCCGCTTTCCGCGCCAGTATGTCATGTATGGCCCCGGCTCTGTGATCGACTATGCCCCCCAGGACCCCGCTATCCGCGTGCGCGATGGCTTCCTGGAAGTGTGGGACACCCCAGCCCGCCCCAAGCTGGGCCTCGATTCCTACGCGGGGTGGTTCGGCTATCTCATGCCCAACGACATGCTCTTGGTCAAGCAGTTTCGCGCCGATCCACAGCGCGTCTACAGCGAGATCGCCGGTCTGACGATCTCGCTGTGGTATTACCAGGACCTTGTCTGCGAGCTGGAGCCCATCGGGCCGCTGGAGGTGTTGGCCCCGGGTGAGTCCGCGTCCTTCACTGAGAAATGGTGGCTGCTGCCCTGTCCCTTCCCGGCGCAGCGCGATGCACTCGACCTCGCCGCAGTGCAGGAGGTAATCCGTCGGGCCACCCAGCTCTAGTGCGCAGGACTAGGCGAAGGGCCAGCCATCTTCCAAGCGCACACCACCACCAACGTTAGCTCTGAGCACCCTGTCAGAGATCGGTTGCAGAGCGGCGACCATCTCTTCCTCACGGTCCGGCGGGCAATAGACGATCACCGCCCCACCGGTGCTCGCCGGCTTGGCGGCATAGGCCCCGTGTTCGTGAGCCGCGCGCATAATCCGCTTGTGCTCCTGGCCGATCAGCCCCCACGCGTCCATCAAGGTCGTGTCGCTCTCTACCAAAGCCCAGAACCTCTCCCGCTCCTTATTGACCAGGGCCTGGTGTGCCATCTGGGTGATGAAGGTCTTGCGATCCATCCCCTCCATGGTCGGGGGATCGCCGTCTCGATAGCGGCCCGCGATGAGCGCGTTGATCTCGCCCGACACCAGGTTGAGGTCTTTGGGTACGGCAATCACCATGCCCGCACCGAGGGCCCGCCACTGCTCATCGCGCGCCTCACTCACCGCGGCATAGGGCTCATCGTAGACGCCCCCCTCGCCCCTGGCCCACAGACCGGTAAGCTTGTGGGAGAAACTCAGATAGTGCACCCCGCCAAAGGTAGCTCCGTAGGCCTTCTGGTAGCCGTGCACTTGTCCCGGGCGCAGCGTCGCGCGCTGCGCGATCTCGGCCAACTCCTCCGGCGGCCGCTGCCGGCCCGCGAAAGCATCCAGGGCATACAAAAGGGCGACGAATTGTGAGGCTGCGCCGCCCAAACCCAGCTTGGGCGGGATGGTGGTGTTTAGAGAAATGCTAAAGCCAGGGCGATGACCATACCCGGCGAGTTCCAGCAAGCGCCCCGTTCCGTAAAAGGTGTCCGCCGTCACCTCATCCGTGTTCTCGATCTGGATACTGGTAGCGCCCTTGCCGGTAGGGGTGACCATGGCAAAAGCCCTTAGCCCATCCTCGGTAGTGGGCGCACGGCCCTCGATACCTAACGTCAGAGTGGCTCCCTTACCGCTGATGTCGGTGGTGTCTCCGGCGACGGCTATCGAGGCGGGGGCCGAGGCAACGACTCTCCTTTGCTGCGTCATCTCGCTCGCTCCTTTCTTGGTGCAAGCCTGGTGCGACATGGACTCCAACAGAAGGTACCGCAGATCAATCTCATCCGCCGGGTTTGTGGTAGCCACGAGCTGTATAGCGGGCCACACAACCCGTGGCTACCACGAACCGTGTGGCAGGGCGCAGTTTCACCCACCCTCTTATCATACCTTAGGGTTGCCCTCTCGTCAATAGGTTCTTTCTGAGATTCGGTCATAAATGGGTTGGGGGAGGATGGAGGTACAATAAGGCCATC
>CAYQDH010000015.1:0-26426 GCA_964416075.1 uncultured Anaerolineales bacterium
CATCGAACGCGTGTACTTTCGCGAGGACTTTAGGCGGGTCTATTTGGATGAGATTGCTAATATCGAGTATGCCGAGTCGGTGGTAGAGCGATACTCCGCCGCCTTCCTGGCGGTCCTCAATGTGGAAGCTATCCGCAAGGCGAATCCCTACGTCATCGTGGATTATGCGAACGCCCCCACAGCACAGGTGCTCGGCCCCTTGTTGACACGGCTCGGCTGCCACGTGGTGGCACTGAATGCCTCAGTCGACCCCGACAAGATGTCCATCCCGTCTGAGGATTTCCAGCGTTCACTGCTGCAGTTGTCCAAAGTCGCGGCTGTGTTGGAGACGATGCTCGGCGTGCGCCTGGATGTGGGGGGCGAACGCATCTTTGCTATCGACGATCGTGGCCAAAAGATGACAGGGACGATGTTGTGTGCCGTCTTGGCCACGCTCGCTATGAGAGCAAAGGGCGGAGGAACCATCGTGGTGCCCGTCTCGCTGCCTAACGTGTTTGAAAAGATCGCTCAACAGTACGGCGGCAACGTGGTGCGCACCAAGGTCAACCCGCAGGCGCTTATGGAGGCAGCCGGCAGTCCCGGCGTGCTCATGGCCGGGGATGCCGGCGGATCCTTTATCTGGCCCGATTTTCAGCCGGTCATCGATGGCCTGATGACGGTGGCAAAGCTGATCGAATTCCTGGTAACCCAGAATATGACCTTCTCTCAAGCTCTGGCTCTGGTGCCTCCCTATTATGTGGCCCAGGGCGAGGTGGGTTGTCCCTGGGAGACCAAGGGCACGGTGATGCGGCTGCTCAACCAGCAATACAAAGATAGGTTGGGCGACAAGATCGATGGCGTCAAGATCAACCTGTCGGATGAAGAGTGGGTTCTCATCCTGCCCGACGCCGACCGCCCGGTCTTTTACATCCATACACAAGCGAGGTCTCAGGCGCAGGCTCAGGACATGGTGAACAAGTACTCGCGCATCGTGGAGAGCTTGCAGCAATAGTGCCCCATCCCTCACCCAAGAGAATGCCCGCCATGCTGTCGACAGCATGGCGGGCATTTTTTGTGTCGAGTCGGGGCCGGTTTGAGCGCGCCTAGGATGCGGCCGAACGCCGCATCGTGGACTCCCATATCTGGCCCAGGATGCGGTTGGGGATCTCGTCACGGTTGGACAGGCTGAGCAGAATCGTAACGGGTTGAAACGGCTTGACCAATTCCTGGAGCGAGGCCAAGAGCTCTGGCCGGACGACGATGATCGCTGCAGTCGCTTCAGCCTCGCCTAGCTGCTCCAGTGCGGGCCAAAAGCCGCCCTTTTTCAACAGTTCCAGAGGGCCAACCTCGTCGATCACCACTGCATCGATCGGCGCCTGCAGGCCAACGAGAATTCGCCGTAAGGCCCACTGCATGACGGACTCATCCATGAGGTATTGCCCGATCGTGGCCCGCTCGGGGTCCCGTTCCAGAACAGCAAAGCTTCGTCTCTCATCGCTGTGAACATCGACAGCATCAAAACCCACTTTGATCCCTTGGCTATCATAGCGCGCAGGGGTTAGGATCCCGCCAACACGCAGGCCCATCTGCCGGGCTTGCACCGCGAACTTAAAACATGCCGTGGTCTTGCCCGCTCCCCGTGACGCGGATAATAGGATAACTTGGATCACCCTCTACCCCTATTCTTGACCGAACACGAAGGACTATATGTCCTCTGCGTCGCTCGGCGAGTTGCCTGGCACCTGATCGGGATGTGGATCCTCCACATCACAGCCCCCGCTCATTCAAGTGCCGACGCCGAGCCGAGGCAACACCCATCTGTTCAACACAAAGAAAAGCACTATGATCAGTGGAATGATTATATCACGCCCCGAAAAACCAGCTACTTCCAAAATGCTATCCTCCCGTGGAATTACCCGCTCGATGCGATACCAAGCCGTGGATGGCCATCAGACCGGTGTCTGCAGGATGAACTCGATCACCTGGTGGATGTTTTCTTCCGACTGCACGCAGGCGGGATCGCTGAAACACGACATCGCGTAATGCCTAACCAACTCAGCGCTGACCCGTTGCGTAGCGGCGCGAACTGAAGCCAGTTGATTGAGCACCTCGCGGCAATCCCGCCCTTCCAGCAGCATTCGCTGAATGCCTTGGGTCTGGCCCTCGATTTTCCGTAATCGCTTGATAAGATCGTCACGTGCTTCTGGCGGTAACATGCTCACACTCCAGCCAACCCTTTGGGACTAACTAGCCCCGCTGGCGGACACCTCAACCCGTTGGAGCGCAGGCTCCGGCGGAAGCGCCGCTATCGGAACCGGTTGTCCCAAACAGGGAGATGCTCTTTCGGCAGCGCTTGCTGCGACACTGCGGGCACTCTACTTCGATGGTTGCCGCATTGGCCATAGAACGTACGAACTTGTCAAAAGTAGCGCCGCATTCCTGGCAACGATATTCATAGATAGGCATACTTTAGCTGCACCTTATTGAGTGTTCTTGAGACTGTCTAGAATGGCATCCAGTTTCCGTTTCAGCACCTGCTTGGTGGCAAACCCCACGTTGCGATCGGCCTCTTCTCCATTGACGTAGAGAATTAGGGTGGGGATGCCCCGAATGCCCAGCTTACCGGGCATGGCCGAATTCTCGTCCGTGTTCATCTTGGCGAACACGAATTTGCCCGCGTATTCCTCGGCCAGTTGCTCGTAAACGGGAGCCAACATACGGCAGGGACCGCACCAGGGAGCCCAGAAATCAACAACGACAGGAAGAGTCGATTCCAATACATCCTTTTGATAGCTGGCATCCGTCACATGTACAAGCTTGTCCGTCATCGTTTCTCCTTAAACCAGATGCTATTTTGGCGAGACCGTGCTAAGGACTAGGGTATCCATAGTGGGGACACTGACTGCACCATGGGGGCACGCGATTACGCAAGCGCGACATCCCTGGCAACGACTGCCATCGATCCACGGCTGTTCGCCTCGATCGAGGATCACCATCGCGCCACTGGGGCAAGCGCGCCGCGCCTCACAGCGCATGCAGAGGCGACATAAGGTGGATGAAACCTGCGGCACACTGTTGTCGGGGATGTGCTTGAACAACTGCAAAGTGACAGGCCCTCCATGATAGGGTACCCCCCTACGGTATATATAGAATAGCATAAACCACTGCCGTTGTCAAGTCCTTTTACCGGGCGAATTTCGAGCACCTTAAGGCCGTGTACTACCATCTAAAATCTTACCGTAGCAAGGTGGTTCTCCAAATGATAACCTTACCGGGACGGGGCCCCATTCCAGGCCAGGGAACATTGACATAGCTAGATCGGAGGTTATAATGCCTACACTGGTCGTATGATGAGGCCCTCGTGTATGCGGGGGCGTACATGCCGATTCTACCTTGCGACCAATGCGATGCATTCGCAGGGGTGGCAAGCGGCTTTTGGGAGAACAAGTGACTGAGGATTTGAGGACTCGAGAGACCGCATCCTGGCTGGCTATGCTTCAGGGCGGCTCACTCAGACGACAGGTGGCCAAGCAGGTTATCCAACGCTGGTGCGTGCAGGCAGAGCGGCCCCTCAGCGATGCGTTTCGGCTATCGGATGCAGAGCTCGCCCAGCAACTGGACCTCGGTGCAGATCAATTGGCCCCACTGAGGGCTGCGCAAGCCCTCATTCCCGCGCAGGAAGCTCTCTTGCAGGATCTCGCTCGGGAGGGGATTGGAGCCCTGACGCGGGTTGACGCGGGCTATCCTGAGTGCCTCGTCCAGCATCTCCCTGAGGAACGTTTGCCCTATCTGCTCTTTTATCGTGGCGAGCTGGGCCTGCTAACGCAGCCTGCCGTGAGCATACTGGGCAGCGCTGCGCCCCATACCGAGGCCCAAAAGGTGGCCGCCGATCTGGTACATCGGTTGGTGCAGCAGGGGCATACGCTGGTCGGAGGATATGACAAGGGTATCGATCGCCTGGCATTGGATCATGCGCGCAAGGAGCAGGGGCTCACGGTGGTCGTGTTGCCCATGGGCATCCGGCGCTTTGGGAGATCCTATGGGGCCATGGAACAGGGGTTACGAGAGGGCCGCGTCCTGCTCTTGAGCCCTTTTAGTGTCGATGCAGAGACCAGTGAGTCGGCGGCCCTGGCTCGATTGCCCTTGGTGACGGGATTGAGTGACCTTATCGTCTTCATCGAGCCCGAGGCGGGGCCCTCTGCCTGGCCGGCCATGGATCTCGTCAAAGCCGTGGGAACACCCGTCTGTATCTGGCGTGGTATGGAGCCCTCGCTGAGCGCTGCGTGGGTCGAGGCTGGGGCCATATGCTTTGACGATGCTGGCTCCGGCGTGAGCCTTGTCGAGCGATCCATGGGCCTGGGATCCGAGGAAAGCGCGCTCGCTGGGGCCGGGGCTGCGCCCACTCATCCGTCAGATGAAGCCAGCGAAACAGAAACTTTGCCTTTCGGCGACGCAGAGTCGGCCATCGACAGCCTGAGCCGTTCAGGCCGCGTGCCGGACGTTCTGGCTCGTCGCCTGCGGGAGACGCGTTGGGGCTGATGCGCACTCCTCGCGTGTTGGGAACCGCACCGATCCCCCGGCAGCGCGTGTCGCCCTCACCGCGTAATGGGGGCGGGCTAACCTAATTGTGAGGATTTGATATGCCGCATGATCGTGCGTATTCGACAAGACGTCGCTTCCTGGCCGCCATGGCTGGGTTGGGCGCCAGCCTGCTGGCCGCGTGCGCGCCCAAAGAAGGAGTCCCGCGCGAGCCGGTCGCGCAAGAGACCAACCCGGTGACGGAGAACAAGGCCGCTTCATCCTCCGAACCGGTGGGCCAGGCCTCATCGGCGGGCAAGCCGGTGGTGGCCATCGCACGCTGCGAGGACTATGGCGTGCAGAAGGTGGAGGCCGTGGTGCGCGAGCTTGTGGAACAGTGCGGGGGCCTGGGTGACATCGTCAAGCCGGGCAGCACCGTGGTCATCAAACCCAACATGACCGCCGGGGGCCGCACCCCCACGCGAGACGGCTTGCCCAACATCATGACCTATACCACGCACCCCGACGTAACCCGGGCCATCGCCCTGCTGGCCAAAGAGGCGGGCGCGGCGCGGGTCATCCTCACCGAGGGCTGGGGCCCAGATATCTGGCCGGGCAACCAGCACGATGCGCTGATCAGCGAGCTCGGACTGGAGACCCTGAACCTGGACGAGCCTGCGCCGGCAGCCGAGTTTGCCAAGGTGGCGGTGCCCGATCCTTACGAGCTGGAGACCGTGCTGCTGAATGAGGTCATCGCCAAGGCCGACGTGCTGATCTCTGTGCCCAAGATCAAATGCCACGCCAGCGCCGGGATTACCCTGTCCATCAAGAACATCTTTGGCTGCACCCCGTTGCCGGAATACCGCCAGCGGCCAAACGAGCAGTCTCGCACGTTGATGCACCAGGGAAACTGGGGCGAGCGTCTGCCGCGCATCCTGGTCGATATCCTGTGTGCGCGCCCGATCGACTTTGCCGTAGTCGATGGCATCTCCACCATCGACCAAGGCGAGGGGCCATGGAACCACGGCTCAGGGGGCATCGATATTCGCACCATCCGGCCCCATCTCTTGATGGCGGGGCGCAACCCAGTGGCCCTGGATACGGTGGGCACCGCGGTAATGGGCTTTGACCCCGCGGCCAAGCCGCGCACGCCGCCCTTCGCTTCGGGATTGAACCATATTGCCCTGGCCGCCGAGAGGGGCCTGGGGCCGAACAATCTGCAAGAGATCGAGGTCCGTGGCTTGTCCATCGACGAGGCCCGTTTCCCCTTTACCCCTTGCCCCAACCTGGCCGAGGATGTGGCTCGACGTATGTATGTGGCCATGGGCGCGGGCCAACCGCCCCGGCATCCAGAAAACCACGCGTAACTCCCAGATGCAAAGCAGGAAGGCAGGCCGCTCATGAAACCGCGCGAGAGATATATGGAGACACTGTTGTTTGGGCGGCCCGATCACGTGCCGTTGGCCCCCGGCGGCCCCAGGGAATCGACTCTGAAGGTGTGGCACGAGCAAGGATTGCCTGAAACCCTCGACTATCGCGATGCCTTGAGCCAGATCCTGGACGTGCCGCGCGAGGCTTTGGATACCGTCGCCGCCCTGCCCACTTATTTCCGCATGATTCCCATCTTTGAGGAGAAGGTCCTCGAGCACAAGGATGGACACTATATTGTGCAGGATTGGATGGGGGCCATCACCGAGATCTCGGACCAGTATGACTATACCTATATCCGCGCGGCCAAGGACTTTGTCACGCGCAAGTGGCATCGCTTCCCCGTTCGAGATCGCGATGACTGGGAGCAGATGGCCTGGCGCTACGACGCCAACGATCCGGCTCGCTTTGCTCCTGAGCTGATGGCGCAGTGTCGGGCGGCGGAGCGCTCGGACAGGGCGGTGGTGGTCTCGGTGAACGGTCCCTTCTGGCAGATCCGCGAATGGGTGGGGATGGAGAACCTTTGCCTGATGATGCTGGATGAGCCGGACCTGGTCCTGGAGATGGCCGAATTCTGGCGACGATTCACCCTGGAGGTGATGGAACGCCTTTTTCGACAGGTGCATGTAGATGCATTGCACATGTCGGAAGATATGGCCTACAAGGCGCACAGCATGATCTCCCCCGCGATGGCGCGTCGCTTCCTGCAACCCACCTACTATAGCTGGACCGAGCTATGCAAAAGCTATAACGTCGCTCTGATGGACATGGACTCGGATGGCGAGATCAGCGAGCTCATTCCGATTTGGATCGAGGCGGGGTTCAACTGCTGTGATCCGATCGAGGTGGCAGCCGGGAACGATATCGTAGAATTTCGGCGTCGCTTCCGCCGGAGCATGGCCTACCACGGAGGAATCGACAAGCGGGCCATCGCTGCGGGTGGAGAGGTCATGCGCGCCGAGGTTCTGCGTGTGGTATCCCCACTTTTTGTGGATGGCGGCTATGTGCCTGGCTGCGACCACGGGGTGCCGCCCGACATCTCATGGCCGAGTTTCGTCGAGTACAGCCGCCTGCTGGCCCGGCTCTGTGGCTGGCTCTAGTCCGGTCCCTCGTTCTGCGCTTCGTGCTGTAACCTCGCGCGGTCCAGGATCACCAGTCGCCCACGCTCGCGGCGCAACAAGCCCTCATCGGTAAAGGCGCGCAGCATGCGGCCCACCACATCGCGTACTGTGCCAATGCGGGTGGCGATGGCCTCCTGGGTCCAGATCTGTTGGGCTGGCTGGCCTCCAGCATGCGAAGCGCTCTCCGCGTGGGCCAGAAGGAAGCGGGCCAAGCGGGTGCGCACCGAATGCAGAGCCAGGTCCTTGACCATGGCCGTGAGGCGACTTGTCTCATCCGCCAGGTGATGCGCTACCGCTCTTGCCAAACTGAGTTCAGAGTTTACAAGCTGCACAAAGCCATTGGCTTTGATGGCATACACGACGACGGGGGTCAGACACTGCACCGTGGACAGGCTGGCTCCCCTGCCCAGGACGGCAGCGAGATGAATGCAGCCACCCTCGCTTAGATAGGCCAAAACATGCTCCCTGCCCTCCTGCGAAGCCTGCCGCAACTGCACGATGCCCTGGTCGATCAAAAACACGTAGGGGCAGGGATCGCCCTCCAGCGAGATGAGGTGGCCCTCTGAAAAGGTCAGCTTCTTGCTCTGAGCAGCGACCTGCTTCAGTATATTCTGTTCCAGGTTTGCTAGCAGCGGCAACTTGGCTAGCTCCTGCATTTTTACGTGTTCCATTACCATTGGAAACAGCTATCTGCGCTCATCAGGCGCCAATTCCGCAACGATCCTAGCAGAGATGATGGCAGATCAACCCCGGCAAACAGACTGCCCATCATTCTATTCTTTTTCGACCATCATGGCGAAAAAAGGCCACAGCCCGACGTGATCCGCTATGACAAGCTTCCAGTAGCATAAGCCAGCCGCTCTGATCGATCAAGCCAGCAACTTGACTTGGTACCGCCCACTTGTCTATCGTCATGATGATTGACAATTAGGATACCATCTGTTAGAATGATGCTGTAAGCCCGATGGCGGGCAGTGAAATGCGCTCATGTGATGCCTAAAGCGACGTACATCCGGACGACGATGGTTCGCCGATCGACAGGGTGGCTAGAGCGTGTTACACATGATGGGCGGCATAGTCCGAATTTACAACGGTCACTTGCCGAGTTGGCGCGGTGACCTGACGCACCTGTGTGGTTGGATCTCCAACTGGGGTCCAGCCCATGTTCCTGGCGAACAGCAGGCGCGGGGCTACTGGGCGGCCCGATTTCCTCATCTCGCCACGTCTCCTGTCGCACTGTTTGTCTTCGCTTCTTATTACCCTTTTTTCATCTGCTCCCTAACCAGAACATCTCCTTTCCGCAACCGTTTGCCCCTCCGCCTATTGAGTCAGCGGAGGCGATCGGTTATTCGCGATGGCGCTGCAGGTTAACACACCGGCCGTAGGAAAGTCAGGCAGCTCAGAAGCTCCGGCCCAGTTGGCCGGTGACGATGGAAAGGCAAACGCATGTTCGATAGCACGGATGGGCGCCAGGTTATCCTGGAGGTCAAGGACCTACGGAAGCACTTCCCCATCAAGCGGGGCCTATTGTCCAAGGTCGTGGGCCAGGTCAAAGCCGTAGATGGCGTGAGTTTCTATATCCGCGAGCGCGAGACCTTGGGCCTGGTGGGCGAGAGCGGTTGCGGCAAAACGACGACTGGGCGAACCATCATCCGCGCCATCGATCCCACGTCCGGCGAGGCATGGTTCACCGACGCCAGGATGGGGCGGGTCAACATGGCTGCTCTGGATAAGCAACAGCTCAAGTCCCTGCGCACCAGCATGCAGATGATCTTCCAGGATCCCTACTCCTCTCTCAATCCGCGTATGACGCTGCTGGAGATCGTGGGGGAACCCCTTTTTGTCAATCATCTGGCCGAGGGTAAGGAGCTGGAAAGCCGCGTGGCAGAGCTGCTACGGGTGGTGGGCTTGCGTTCCGAATATATGATCCGTTACCCTCATGCCTTTAGCGGGGGTCAGCGACAGCGCATCGGCATCGCGCGTGCGTTGGCCCCCAATCCCCGTCTTTTGATCTGCGATGAGCCCGTGTCGGCTCTTGACGTTTCAGTGCAAGCGCAGATCCTGAATCTGTTGCAGGATCTGCAAGCGCAATATGGCCTGACGTACCTCTTTATCGCGCACGATCTGAGCGTCATCGAACACATCAGCGATCGCGTGGCGGTGATGTACGTGGGCAAACTGGTGGAGAGCGCTCAGACCGAGGAGCTTTTCACCACCCCCCGGCACCCTTATACGGAGGCCTTGCTTTCGGCGGTGCCCAAGCCCGACCCGCGGAGGCGTACCGAGCCGATTGTGCTTGCGGGGGACGTCGCTGACCCGGCCAATCCGCCCCCGGGATGCTACTTTCACCCACGCTGTCGTTACATGGTGGATCGCTGTGCCCAGGAAGAGCCCACATTAGTGGAACTGACCCCCGATCACTTGGTGAGTTGTCACCGTGCGCACGAGCTGCGCTTGGAGGGTGTTCTGGGGCAAGCGGACAAAGCGGTGTAACGCATACGATGACAGACTATGGAAGGGGGTGAACTGCAAATCGAGCCAATGGCCGTGCTTTAGCGCCTTGCATCGGATCTCTCGGATGGTTCGGGTAGAGTTGCTAGGACGTGAGTGCGCGCCCCAGAGGAGGCAACATGAAGAAAGTCTCTCGCCGCGAATTCTTTCGTGTATCGGCGATCACTGCCGCTGGCGTTGTGATGGCGTCGTGCGCGGCGCCTACGCCCGTGGCGGCGCCGACCAAGGCCGTGGAGCCCACACAACCCCCCGCGGCCACACAACCCCCCGCGGCCACGCAAGCGCCAGCGGCCACGCAGGCGCCCGCCGCCACGCAGCCACCCGCCGCCACGTCGGCTCCAGCCGCGACGGCGAAATTCAGCGAAGCGCCCATGCTGGCCCAGATGGTAGCCGACAAAAAGCTACCCCCCGTGGAGGAGCGTCTGCCGGTGAGCCCGCGCGTGATGGAGGGCTCGGAAGGGATCGGCAACTATGGCGGCACCTGGCGTTTGGCCTACTCGGGCCAGGCCGACCAGACGGCCGTTTCCCAGGTCCTGGGCAGGGGCCTGCTCAAGATCAACGAAAAGCTGGAGGTGCTGCCGGGCTTTGCCGAATCCTGGGAAGTTAGCGCCGATGCCACCGAGTTCACGTTCCACCTGCGCAAGGGCGCCAAATGGTCGGATGGCGCGCCGATTACCTCGGCCGATTTCGTCTACTACTATGAGAACGTGATCAAGCACCCCACGCTGACCAAGGCCATCCCTCAATACCTCACCGCGACCGTGGATGGCAAGCGCGTGCCCTGCACGCTCACTGCGCCCGACGATTTTACCGTCAAGTACAAGTTCGCCAAGCCCAAATCGTTGTTCTACCTGGACGGTAACATCGTAAACAGTCTGAACACGGCCCAGCCTGCACACTATATGAAGCAGTGGCACATGGACCTGACCGACGACAAGGCCAAAGTGGAGGCGGCCACCAAGGACGGCAACTTTGCCTCGTGGGACTTGCTGTATGCCGACAAGAACCTGTCCAGGTTCAATAATGATCGTCCCACCAACGAGCCCTGGTTACACAAGAACTCTTTCAAGGAGGAGTTGGTCATCCTGGAGCGCAATCCCTATTTCTGGTGCGTGGACAAGGAGGGCAACCAGCTTCCCTACATCGACAAGCTTCAGTTCCGCGCTTTCCAGGATCCGCAGGTGAACTACCTGTGGGTCACCAACGGTGAGATCGATTGCCAGGCGCGGCATGTCGGCTTTGCCCAGTTCACCATCATGAAAGAGAACGAGAAAAAGGGCGACTATGCCGTGCAGATGTGGAAGCAGACGGCCGTCTGGTGCATGCACTTTAATATGACGGCCAAGAACCCCAAGCTGCGCGAGCTCTTTTCGCAGCGGGACTTTCGCATCGCCGTCTCGCTGGGTATGGACCGCGACGAGCTGAACCAGCTCTTCTACGAGGGCCTGGCCAAGCCCATGCAGTATGCGCCGCCCGAGGGCTCGCCCTGGTACTATGAAAAGCTCAATAACGCCTATATCGAGTACGACCCGGACAAGGCCAACGCGCTGCTCGATGGTCTGGGATACGATAAGAAAGACTCGGAGGGTTACCGGCTGTTCAAGGATGGCGAGCGGATCAACTTTACCTTCCTCGGGGGCGCGACGCAAAGCGACTCGAACCTGGCCATCATCGATGGCCTGAAAAAGCTCGGGCTCCAGGCCAGCTACAAAGGTGTGGAGCGATCCCTGTCCATCCAGATGCACCAGGCCAACGACGTCGAGTTCACCACCTCGAATGCGGACCGCTCCCTAGTGGCCCTGGCCGATCCGCAGGTGTGGGTCAAGCATACCAACATCGATGACCGGCCGTGGTGCAACGCCTGGACGTCATGGAAGATGGATCCCAAGCACCCGTCGGCGGAGGAGCCGCCCAAGGACCACTGGATCTGGACGATCTGGAACACCTACGACGAGATCATGGAGTCGGCGGACGAGGCCAAGCGTTCCGACCTCTTTAAGCAGATCCTGGACATCTGGGCGGTAGAACTGCCCTCCATCGGCTTGATGGGCGAGCTACCCAAGCCCATCCCGGTCAAGAACGGCTTCAAGGGACCCCAGCCGGGTAATCTGTGGGATTGCTGCAGCACGAACTATGAGCACATCATGGACAACTCGACCTGGTATTGGGACGAACCCGATAAGCACAAGTAAGCGCTCTGCGGTTGTGGGGGCGTACTGCCTGTACGCCCCTACCGCACTGGGAGGCGCACACCAAAAGCGGGTCCCAGCACGCCTGCACAGGGTGCGCCTCTGCGGGAGGTGATGAATGCTGAACTATATCTTGCGCCGCATCGGTGTGATGATCCCGACGCTGTTTGTGATCTCGGTGATCTCTTTTATCATCATTCAGCTTCCGCCGGGAGACTTCCTCACCGCCTATGTGGCTACCTTGCGCTCGCAGGGCGACGAGGTCGATGAGTTGGTGCTCCAGAATCTCCGCGACCGCTACGGCCTGGGACAGCCGATCTATGTGCAGTATCTGAAATGGATCGGGGGAATCATCCTGCGCAACGACTGGGGTGATTCCATGTATTACCACATGCCGGTGAAGGACGTCATCTGGGAGCGCCTGGCGCTCACGGTCTTTCTCTCTTTTGCCACCATGATTTTCAGCTGGCTGATCTCCATCCCCCTTGGTGTATATTCGGCGACGCATCAGTATTCCGTGCTGGATTACGTGCTCACCGGGATCAACTTTATCGGGCGTGGCATCCCCGAGTTTATGCTGGCCCTGGTGGTGATGTGGTACGCCCAGAGCAGACTGGGCCTCACCGTAGGAGGCTTGTTCAGCGAGCAATACATCAACGCGGACTGGACGTGGCTCAAATTCGTCGACATGATGAAACATATCTGGATGCCCATGCTCATTCTGGCGGTGGGCTCCACGGCGGGAGGGATCCGCACCACGCGGGCCAACCTGCTGGATGAGCTGAACAAGCCCTACGTAGAGACCGGGCGTGCCAAGGGGCTCCCGGAAACCAGACTCTTGTGGAAGTATCCCGTGCGCGTAGCGATGAACCCCTTTTTCAGCACCGTTGGCTGGTCCCTGGCGGGCCTGATCTCGGGCTCCACCATCATCTCCATCGTGCTGAGCCTGCAAACCACAGGGCCCATGCTCTACCAAGGCCTGGTATCGCAGGATATGTACCTCGCCGGCAGCTTTGTGTTGCTGCTGAGCGCGCTCACCGTGGTCGGCACTCTGTTGTCGGACCTGTTGTTGGCGTGGGTCGATCCCCGGATTCGCCTGGAATAGCTGCGGCTAGGACAGCCGCGGCGAGCTAGCATAGCCGAAGGAGAGGAAAAGCCCCTTATGGCCGCTGAGCAAAACACGCCCGCTATCCCGGATATTGAGGTTCCCGAGCCCGAGATGATTTCCAGCGCCGAGGAAAAGATCTATGTGGCCTCGAACTCGCAACTGATGTGGTGGAAGTTTCGCAAACACAAGGCCGCCGTCGCCAGCACCGTCGTGGTGTGTCTCTTTTACCTCGTGGCTCTCTTTGCCGAGATCGTCGCGCCCTATGACCCCGCGGCCAAGTTCGTCAAGTACAAATCCGCCTCACCCTCCATCATCCGCATCCGCGATGCCGAGGGGCGGTGGCAACGGCCCTTTGTGTACAAGACCACCCGCAAGCTAGATCCCGAGTCGCTGCGCAGCTACTATATCGAGGATACATCCATTCGCTATCCCATTGGGTTGTTCGTCAAGAGCGACGAGCAATTCAAGCTGTGGGGCCTCATCCCCACCCATCTGAAGCTTTTCGGCCTGGGCGTGCCGCAGAGCGAACAGGGCGTTTTCCTGGTAGGCACCGATGTGGTGGGCCAAGACATGTTCTCGCGTGTGGTCTATGGCGCGCGGTTGTCCCTGTCGATCGGCCTGATCGGCGTGATCATGAGCCTGATCTTTGGCGTGGTCTTGGGGGGCATCTCCGGTTACTATGGCGGCATGGTCGATAACATCATCCAGCGTGTCATCGAGTTCCTGCGTTCCATCCCGCACGTGCCGCTGTGGATGGCGCTGAGCGCGGCGCTGCCGCCGAGCTGGCCCATCATCCGCGTCTATTTTGCCATCACGCTCATTCTCTCCTTCCTCAGTTGGACGGGCATGGCGCGCGTGGTGCGGGGGCGCTTTTTGGCCCTTCGCGAGGAGGATTTCGTGATGGCGGCGCGGCTGGCGGGCGCCAGCGAGATGCGCATCATCGTGCGCCATATGGTGCCCTCGTTCCTGAGCTATATCATCGCTTCCATGACCCTCTCCATCCCCAACATGATCCTGGGCGAGACGGGGCTGAGCTTCCTCGGCCTGGGGTTGCGCGCGCCGGCGATCAGCTGGGGTGTGCTGCTGCAAGCGGCGATGAACCTGAACGCGGTGGCCATCTCGCCATGGCTCATGTGGGCGCCAACGCTGGCGGTGATCATGGCCGTCCTGGCCTTTAACTTTATGGGCGATGGCTTGCGCGACGCGGCCGACCCTTACGCCAGATAGAGAGAACATCATCTCGGCCAAACCGACAAGAGAGGATCATACGGTGATCGTCCACGCCAGCGAACTGCAGGAGATCAACCACAGAATCGACTACCGGGTCATGGCGCTTCAGGATACCCTTGAGCATCCCATGCTCAAGCACTTTGTGGCACGCGTGACCTTGCCCGAAAATCCCTTCGGCCCGCACAAGCATGAGGGCGCCGAGTTCTGGTTCATCATCGAGGGCGAGGCCATCGTCTCCATCGATGGACAAGAGTCTGCCGTGGTCGCGGGCGACCTCGTGTATCTGGCGCCCTGGACCAACCACGGGCTACACACCGAGGGACGCGTACGCTGGGTCTGTTTGGGCTAGACACTACAAAGGGGAGGGACTACCATTTATGATCGGCAGTTTGTACTTTGAGAAGATAAGCAAGTTCGACCGCGCGGCGGAGCCGGTGACGGTCAGCATCCCCTTTGCCAGGGGCAAGCTCACGGATCTCCGGCAATTGGTGATCCGCGACGGAACCTCGGTGGCGCCCGCCCAGGCGCGCGCGCTGGCGCATTGGGAGGATGGCAGCGTCAAATGGTTGTTGGTGCACTGCCAGCCGGACCTGCCGGGCAACCTGGACAAGACCTTGCTCTTCGATATCGCCGAGGAGCCAGTGGAGGTGGAGCCGCCGGCGCGCGTGACGTTGACAGAGACCTCTGCGGGCGTGCAGGTGAACACGGGGCCGCTCGCTTTCCTCATCCCCAGCGAAGGGTTCTGGCCGGTGCAAGAGGTTGTGCTCCGCGGGCAACCGCTGTTTGGCGCGGCGCCGTTCAAGGGTTTGGCCCTGTGCTACGATGGGCAATGGGTTGACTCTGCGACAGGCCCCGTCACTCTGGAGGTCGAGGAAGCTGGCCCCTTGCGCGCCGTCGTCCTGATCTCCGGCAAGCACCGCAAGGCGGATGGCTCCGGGTATCTCGACTTGAGGGGGCGCATCACTGCCTACGCGGGCAAGCCCTATATCGAGATGGAGCACCAGTTCATCCACGCGGAGGAGGAGGGCGAGCTTTCCCTGCAGGAGCTCAAGCTGGAATTCCGGCCTCAAGCGGAGGGCGCCCCGCAGCTAGCGTTGGGCGAGGGCTACTACCAGACGCGCATCCAGCAGAGCCAGGATAGTGTGGAGATGATCCTGGACACGGAGACGATGCTCTACGAATCCAACGAGCATTTCATCGACTGCTTTTACGGCGATTTCTGGGTCGATTGGCGCGACGCGCGAGGCGGCGTGACGCTCTCCATCCACCAGTCCCATCAGAACTTTCCCAAGAAACTGCGCGCTACGGCCCAGGGCATCACCTGCTGGCTGTACCCTGGCGAATCCCCGTCGGCACCCTTGCTGCAGGGCATGGCCAAGACACACCGCATCGGGCTACACTTTCACGCCCCCGATGTGCCGATCGAAGCTTGCAGTGCGCGTAGCCTGCAATTCCAGCTCCCCGACCGGCCATCGCTGCCGCGCGCCTGGTTCCGCGAGAACAACCCTTGGCGGGAGACCTTTTTCCCGGAAAAGCTCCCCGACCGGCTGATCACGTTCTACAGTGCTCTGCACGATGGACGTCCCAAGGCGCTGGGCATGTTCCACTTTGGCGATGCCCCCGATGCCGGCTATACCGACCAGGGGCGTGGCCGCGGGCACACCGTCTGGGTCAACAACGAGTACGACCGGCCTCATACGTGCACCCTCTACTATGGCCTGACAGGCCAACGCCGGGTGCTCGATTCCGCGATCGTGGCCGCGCGGCATTGGCTGGATGTCGATCTGTGCCACTATAGCCCGGACCCGCTGTTGCACGGCGGGCTCAAAATCCACACCCGTTACCATGTCACCGGGGGGGTGACGCCCTCGCACGAATGGACGGAGGGCCTATTGGATTACTACTTTATGACGGGGCGCCGCGAGGCTCTCGAGGGCGCGCTCAGCGTGGGCGAGAACATCATGCGGCACATGGCGCAGCCGCGCATGAAGACCCCGGGCGAGGCCTCCGTGCGCGAGGGCGGCTGGGCGTTGCGCGCCATGGTGGGGCTCTACCTTGGCACGGGGGAGGAGCGATGGCGCATCGAGGCCAAGCGGCTCGTAGACATGTACCTGGACTGGTACGAAAAGTACGGTGCATTGCTCGCTCCCTACACCAGCCACAGCATGCCGCGTGTCACCTTTATGATCTCGCTCACGGTGAACTCTTTCTCGCGCTATCTGTTGATCGAGGACGATGCGCGTATCAGGAAACTCATCGTCGAGACGGTTGACGATCTCATCGCGCATTGCCTGGGGCCAGATGGGGTGGCCTACTACAAGGAGTTGCCCTCGCTGCGTACCACCGCTTCCGACCCCAATTTTGTCGAGGCGCTGACCCACGCTTATCGGGTCACGGGCGACGAGAAATACCTCAAGATCGCCACACGCCAGTTCGCTTCGTTGGTATCGGGGCTGCGCGGGGGCGGTACCCAGGCGACGCCCAAGCACCCGGACGATAGCGGAGCGGTGATCTCGGGACATGGTGGGGGCCGCGTCTTTGACGATCGTTACATCTGCATCCTGCTGTATGCTGGCGCGGCGACACCTTTGGGCTTACTGGATTGGTACGAGTATCCATTCTGACTCTGTTCCTGCTGGCGAGTACAGGAGAAATAACAGTGGCTATGGCTGAAAGACCCGTGTTGCTGGAGACGCACAATCTAAAGACTTATTTCTTCCTGGATGAGGGCACCGTGCGCGCCGTAGATGGCATCGATCTCAGCATCTACCGCGGGCAGGTGGTGGGCGTGGTGGGGGAGAGCGGCTGCGGCAAGTCGGTCACGGCGCGTTCCATCCTGCGCATTGTGCCGCCGCCCGGACGCATTGTGGAGGGCACGATTCACCTGCATCGCGACGTGCACGAAAATGGGGGCACTCGTTTCACCGACATCGTCGACCTGACGGCGCTCGACCCCAAGGGGGATGAGATTCGCAGCATCCGCGGCGCCGAGATTGCGCTCGTGCCCCAGGAGCCCATGACCTCGCTCAGCCCGGTGCACTCGATCGGCAACCAGATCATAGAGGCGATCACCCTTCATCAGCAGGTGCCTAAAGAAGAAGCACGCGCCAAAGCTATCGAGATGCTGGACCGCGTGGGTATGCCCCAGCCGCGCCGCACGATCGACCGTTTCCCCCACCAGTTGTCGGGCGGGATGCGCCAGCGGGCGATGATTGCCATGGCGCTCTCGTGCCACCCGAGCCTGCTCATCGCCGATGAGCCCACCACTGCGCTCGATGTAACGACTGAAGCCCAGATCCTGCAACTCATGCGCGCTTTGCAGCAGGACCTGGGCATGGCGATCATGTTTATCACTCATAACCTGGGAGTCATCGCTCAGATGACCGAGCAGGTGTATGTGATGTACCTGGGCAAGGCTGTAGAGGTGGCTGACGTGGACACGCTCTTCTACGCCCCCAAGCACCCTTATACCCAGGCGCTGCTGCGCTCGATCCCCCATGTCGGGCGCAAGTCGCGCGTGAAGCTGGCATCGATCAGTGGCTCGGTGCCCGATCCCTATGCGATCCCGCAAGGATGCCCGTTTCATCCCCGCTGCATGCAGGCCATCCGTGGCCTATGCAACAAGACCGAACCATCGCTGAACGAGCTCGAGTCGGGTCATTGGGTACGATGCAATACGTGCTAGCTTACATTTCCTTCAACAGGAGGCCATGCGTGTCAACAGCGATCAAGATCGGTGTGATCGGCGCAGGGAGCGCCCAGTTCTCGCTGGGACTGGTCAAGGACCTGTGCCTGACCGAGAGCCTGTCGGGCAGTCTGGTGAGCTTTATGGACATCAACAGCGAACGACTGGAGATGATCGAGAAGCTCGCCTCGCGCTATGCGGCGGAGTTGGGCGCCGGCTTGCGCTTCGAAAAGACAACGGATCGCGAGGTATGTCTGAAGGATGCCGATTTCGTGATCAACACCGCTTTTGTCAAGGGCCATCACCACTACTTGAGCATGCACGAGGTGACGGCTAAGCATGGTTACTACTATGGCGGTGTGGGTGTTGGCTCTTACTATGAGCTGCAGCTAATGCTGGATGTGGCCCGCGATATGGAGCGTATCTGCCCCGATGCCTGGCTGATTCAATCCGCCAACCCCGTCTTTGATGCCTGTACGCTGATGACTCGCGAGACGGGGGTCAAGGTGTGCGGCCTTTGCCACGGGCACTATGGCGTGCACGAGATCGCCGAGACCATCGGCCTGGAACGCCCTCTCGACATCCGTTATCAGGCGCCCGGCATCAATCATAACATCTGGCTGACCCATTTCACCTACGAGGGCCAAGACGCCTATCCGCTGATTGACCGTTGGATCGAAACCAAGGGCGAGGAGTATTGGCGGACACACGTAGCCACCCGCACCCACGATATCCAGATGTCGCGTGGAGCGGTACACCAGTACCATCTGTACGGCCTCTTTCCCATCGGCGATACGGTGCGCGGCCGCGGGTGGTGGTATCACACCGACCTCGCTACCAAGAAATACTGGTTCGGCGAGCCTTGGGGCGGGCCGGATACAGAGCTAGCACGCCCACTGTTTGTGGCGAACCTCGAGCAGCGCATCGCCGAGATGACCCAGTTGGCCAACGATCCCCAGGCCAACCTGGCGCAGGCTTTGGGCGCCACCAAAACACGGGAGCAACAGGTGCCGATCATCGACGCCCTGGTCAACGACCACGAGGGGCAGTTCCAGGTGAATGTGCCCAATCATGGCGCGTTGCAGGGCGTGGCGGATGATGTGGTGGTGGAGGTGCCCGCGGTGATCAACAAGCATGGGATCATGCCGCTTCATGTGGACCCCTTGCCGCCCAAGATTATGCTCACCCAAATCCTGCCCTCTGTGATGCACATGGAACTGGGCCTGCTGGAGTTCAAGACCGGCGACCGCTCCCTGCTCCTTTTGAGCGCCCTCACAAGCCGCCAGACGCGATCCTATAGTCAGGCTTACGAGACGTTGGAGGAACTGTTGGCTATGCCCGTCAATGAGGAGTTGGCTGCCTATTATCGATACCCCCGACCTCTTTAGATAGCTTGGGCCTTGTCAATCTCGACTTGTTGGAAAGGAGCCCCTAGTGTCCACCCCTATCCAGGTGACGATCATCGGTGCTGGAAGTGTGGTATTCTCGCTGGCCCTGGTCAAGGATATCTGTTTGACCTCCGGCCTCGGCGGAAGCAAGGTATGTTTCATGGATATCAATGCCGAGCGCTTGGACATCGTCTATAACCTCGCTGTGCGCTACGCCCAGGATTTGGGGAGCGATCTGACATTCGACAAAACCTTGAGCCGCGCCGACGCGCTGCGCGACGCCGACTTTGTCGTCAACACCGCCACCATCACGGACGAATACGCCATGCGCAAGAGCCGTGACCTGGCGGCCCGCCATGGCTATCACTATGGCCACACGGGGATGCCCGTATACTGGAACCTGCAGCTCATGCTGGACATCGCCCGCGACATGGAGACGATCTGCCCCGACGCCTGGCTCGTTCAGGCGGGCAACCCCGTCTTTGCCGGCACCACGCTCCTTACCCGCCAGACGGGGATCAAGATGGTGGGGCTGTGCCACGGTCACTATGGCTATCGCGAGATCGCTCGCACCATCGGCGTGGCCCAGCCCGACAAGGTCACCTGGCAGGCCCCCGGCTTGAACCACAACGTCTGGCTGACCCATTTCTACTACGAAGGCAAGGACCTATATCCTGTCCTCGACGAGTGGATCGAGAAGGACGCGGCAGCCTACTGGGAGGCGATGCAAAAGACGGAGCACGGCATCCCGGCGCAGATGTCACCCGCGGCGGTGCACCAGTACCACATGTTCGGGCTGATGCCCGTGGGGGATACGCCGCGCAACGGGGGCTGGTGGTATCACACCGACATGGAGACGCGGATGCGCTGGTATGGTGGGCCCATCGGGGGCGGCGACACCCCTGAGGGACGCGAGCGCATCATCCGCGGCAAGGAGGAAAAGTACGCCAACATGATGAAGGCGGCCTTCGACCCCCAGGTGCGTCCCGTGGACCTCTTTGGCAAGACGCACACCAGCGAACAGCATGTGCCGATCATCGACGCGCTGGTGAACGATCACGAGGGGCAGTTCCAGGTGAACGTGGCGAACAAGGGGGCGTTGGGGGGGTTGCCGGACGATGTGGCGGTGGAGGTGCCGGCGGTGGTGAACATCAAGGGTATCCAGCCGCTGCGCGTGCAGCCGCTGCCGCGCAAGGTGCTGTTGGAGCGCATCTATCCCGAGTGGCTAAGCATGGAACGCACCCTCGAGGCGCTCCTCACCGGCGACAAGTCGATGATGCTGTGGGGTATCCTAGAGAGCCACCAGACGCGCTCGTATGACCAGGCTGTGAGCATGCTGGACGCGTTGTTTGCCATGGAGCGCAACGAATCGATGAAGAGCGTGGAAGATATCGAGAAGCACTACCACTATCCGGCCCCGATGCTGCCTTAGGTTCTTGTGAGCGATACACCCTGCAAGGGTGAGCCAAACATACTTGACGGAGGTTTGAATGTCTACACCTATCCAAGTGACGGTCATAGGAGCAGGAAGCATCGTCTTTTCCCTGGCTTTGGTCAAGGATATCTGCCTGACCCCCGGCCTCGGCGGGAGTAAGGTGTACTTTATGGACATCAATCCGGAAACGCTGGATGTTGTCTATAATCTCGCAGTGCGCTATGCTCAGGATTTCGGAGCGGACCTCAAGTTCGAAAAGACGCTCAATCGCGCCGACGCGTTGCGCGATGCTAACTTTGTCGTCAACACGGCTACGATCACGCACAATGAGTACTATATGCGGCGCACGCGAGAGATCGCTGCGGAGCACGGCTACTACTATGGCCGCGTTGGCATGCCCGAGTATCACAATCTGCAGTTGATGCTGGATATCGCGCGAGACATGGAAAAGCTGTGTCCCGATGCCTGGATCATCCAGGCGGGCAACCCCGTCTCCACGGGCACCACGCTGATCACGCGGCAGACGGGGATCAAGATGGTGGGGCTGTGCCACGGTCACTATGGCTATCGCGAGATCGCTCGCACCATCGGCGTGGCCCAGCCCGACAAGGTCACCTGGCAGGCCCCCGGCTTGAACCACAACGTCTGGCTGACCCATTTCTACTACGAAGGCAAGGACCTATATCCTGTCCTCGACGAGTGGATCGAGAAGGACGCGGCAGCCTACTGGGAGGCGATGCAAAAGACGGAGCACGGCATCCCGGCGCAGATGTCACCCGCGGCGGTGCACCAGTACCACATGTTCGGGCTGATGCCCGTGGGGGATACGCCGCGCAACGGGGGCTGGTGGTATCACACCGACATGGAGACGCGGATGCGCTGGTATGGTGGGCCCATCGGGGGCGGCGACACCCCTGAGGGACGCGAGCGCATCATCCGCGGCAAGGAGGAAAAGTACGCCAACATGATGAAGGCGGCCTTCGACCCCCAGGTGCGTCCCGTGGACCTCTTTGGCAAGACGCACACCAGCGAACAGCATGTGCCGATCATCGACGCGCTGGTGAACGATCACGAGGGGCAGTTCCAGGTGAACGTGGCGAACAAGGGGGCGTTGGGGGGGTTGCCGGACGATGTGGCGGTGGAGGTGCCGGCGGTGGTGAACATCAAGGGTATCCAGCCGCTGCGCGTGCAGCCGCTGCCGCGCAAGGTGCTGTTGGAGCGCATCTATCCCGAGTGGCTAAGCATGGAACGCACCCTCGAGGCGCTCCTCACCGGCGACAAGAGTATGCTCCTATGGGGCATCCTGGAGAGTCACGCTACCCGATCCTACGACCAGGCGGTAGAAGTGATGGAGGCGCTGTTGCACCAGGAGGGCACCGAGGCCAGCAAGACGGTCCAGGATGTCAATGAGCATTTCAAGTACCCAGCCAAGCTGTAGGGCGACTATCGGCGGGACACTGCGAGTGGACCGCTCGCTGTGTCTCGTGATCGCCAGGAAGATCCACTGATGCCTGTGTATTATGTCCATTACGATCTTCACGACGGTTTTGTCGACCACTGGCTCGTTGGCGGCCCAGAGTCTACGCCGATACAGTCGGTTGGGCGCATCGACGAGGGTGATCCGGCACTGGAGATCACTTGCCGTTTTTTCCAGGCGGATTCGGGTATCGCACAAGCGCCCGTAGAAGACGATCCTCTGAGGAGCGACGGTACGCTGGCCTGGCGCTATTACCGCTGCCAAGCAGATCACCTGGTCGACCTGACGGGCTACTATCACACCGCACAGTACCTGCGGGCATGGGCCTATGCCCAGGTGCATTGCCCCGCTCCTCAGGAGAAGATGTTTGTCCTTGGAACCTATGGCCCGGCGGACGTGTGGGTGAACGGCCAGCATGTGTATCGCACAGAGCATACCCACAAGCAGGTCTCACAAACAACCCCCTTCAGCGCAGCACTGGGTCAGGGACGCAACGACATCCTGCTGCGCATCGAAACTGTGGCTGTCCGCGAGCGTCCCTTTGCAGCGGCACTGCGAATCGTGGAGCCTCCCAAGCAGGCCCACATCTCTATACCAACCCATCTGGAAGGAATCGCCCGACGCGAGAACCTGGAGCGCACCATTTATGCTGCCTATCTCGAGGCGGGCGTCTATACGCGTGATGATGCGGTTGTGGTTCGCTGGCCGAAGGACCTTAGGGCAGCGTGTCCTCTGACGATGCGCGTACAGACCCCTTCAGGACGCATCTATGGGGAGATCTCTCCCACGATCGCAGCGGGGGATTCCACCCAGATGGCCTTCGGAGCGCAACTGCCTGACGGTCCCATGCAGATCGTGCTGATGGCCCCACCCACGGAACACTATGAGCAGGGCCTGCGCGTGCAGAATAAGCTGGATTTCCACGTACTCAAGAACGGCTTTTCCCACGCGCCATACGGCTCGTATGAGGAGCGTCGTCTAGAAGCGTTGGAGGACGCGGCCCGCAGGGACGGGGACCTCTATAGTGAGGTGGCCAAGATGGAACTGGGGCGCTGGGGCTGGCTTGACGCGAGCGCCATCTTGAGCGCCGTGGAAAAGGTCAAGCAGCGCCGAGACGGTAGCGATGTCACCTTGCTCGGTCTGCTAGGGATGATGCTGCGCTACGGTGACGATCCCCGCTTTCCGGTGCAGGTCAAACGGCCGGTAACCGAGTGCGCGCTTGGCTTTCGGTATGACACGAACGAGCCGGGCGAGGATACTATGGATCGGTGGTCGGAAGACCATCGCATTCTACTGCACACTTGTGAAATCCTGGCAGGGCAGTTGCTCCGCGACCAGTTGTTCACGGTTACTGGCCAGACTGGCGTGTGGCACCGAGAACAGGGGGAATGCCGGGCACTGGCGTGGTTAGCAGAACGAGCGGTGGGTGGTTTGCACGATTGGGATGCGCAATCCTCTTTTGAGCACGACCTGCTGGCGCTTTCTCACCTGGCAGGCCTGGCCGAGAGCGTCGAGGTGCAGGACGTGGCTACGGTCATGATGGACAAGCTGTTCTACAGCCTAGCGCTGAACTCATTCCGGGGCGCATTTGGCAGCACCCATGGACGCGCGGATGTGCCATCCATCTCAAGTGCCCGCTTGGAGCCCACCTCAGGGATCTGTAGACTGATGTGGGGCATGGGTGCGTTCAATGAGCATGTCCGGGGGAGCGTGAGCCTGGCCTGCGCAGATGCATATGAGTTGCCGGCAATCATAAGCGATATTGCGCGCGATGGTGTCGCGCCGGGTCAGCCCACGGATATCTGGTCGAAGGAGCGACACGCTGGCGCCTCAGAGCAAGGCCCCGACCGGAGCTTGCGCTCATGGGAGGTGAACAAGGTCACTTTCAAGACGCCCGACTATATGCTCAGCTCTGCCCAGGATTATCGCCCCGGCCAGCCCGGCGCGCAGGAGCACATCTGGCAGGCTACGATGGGCCCGGAGGCGGTGGTGTTTGTCACGCATCCCCCCTGCATGAGTGAGCACGATGCGCACCGCCCCAACTTTTGGCGGGGAAACCACATCCTGCCCCGCGTGGCCCAGTGGCGCGATGTTCTGATCGCACTCTACCGGCTATCCGCAGATGATCCTGTGGGCTTTACCCATGCATACTGGCCCGCGCACGCTTTTGATGAGGCTGTCCTGCATGACCATTGGGCTCTGGCGCGAAAGGATAGCGCATATGTGGCTCTTTACGCCCAAGGAGGATTGGAGTTCGTCCGCACAGGGCCGAGCGCCTATCGCGAGCTGCGCTCCTATGGCAAGCGGAACGCCTGGCTGTGCCATATGGGGCGAGCAGAGCAGGATGGTAGCTGGGCCGAATTCCAGGACCGTGTCCTAGCGATCGAGGTGCAGTGTGAGGAAGCGGCGCGTTTGACGACCTTGAGAGGCGACGAATTGACCTTCGGCTGGGAAGGGCCGCTCCTGGTTAGCGGGCAAGTGCAAGCTATCACAGGTTTTTGGCATTACGATAGTCCATACTGTGTGACCGATTGGTCCCCCAGTAACTCCCCAGGCTGGTCCATCGACGAGCCTGCTGTGTACATGGATATCCGATTCCAAGACTGGATGATGCGCCTCAATCTGGCTCGTACGATGCCAGGCTAGTAGTAGGACTCGCCGCGAGCTGAGTTGATACGCTGAACGAGGCAACAAGATGTCAACCTTTCTGACCATCATCTCTGTTGTGCTATCGACCCTGAGTTTCATCACAGTGAATGGGCTGCTCAAGGTGGTCGCCGAGTTGCTGGTGCCAACCGATCCATATAATACGACGAGCACCGCCTATAGCGTGGTCTTTGTTGAGCGGGTGGGCATGATCGTGTGGGGCGTCGTTTGGCTAAGTGCTGTATTTGTGATCAATGCTTACTATCGGGGAGCCAAGACGCGGCGCGACCTTTGGATTCGCTTTGCCCAGGTGACGATCATTGAGGCACTCATCATCGGAATCGGGTATCTGTTGCCCTGGCTTGCGCGCGCGCTGTAACCAAGCACGATGTCTCGGTAGGATACCGTGACGGCCGACAGCGGCAGGGTTTGAAGAATATGCCCCTGGCATCGGATAGGACACTTGCTAAGGACGCGTGCCCAAGCGCAAGGTTTCGGAGATCCTGGCGCGAACCACGAAAATCAGGATGATGCCCTCGGCGACGAGCAGCGAGAGGCCCAGCCCCATGGCTATCCAGCCCGCTCCTCGCCAGTCGACGTATGGGATAAAGGGTGGAATGGGCACGCCTGGGTTCTCTGTCAGCGGGAAGAAAGGCACAAACCACGTGGCAACCAGGATGCCCAACGCTGTCCCCGCGACCATGCCATAGAGCAGCGTCACCACATACTCTAGCGATATCGCCCTCATCAACTCTCCAGAACGCATGCCCAATGCACGCAAGACGGCCAAGCGCACGATTCGCCCCTCCAAAGAGGCCGCGTTATATACCAGCAACCCCACGCCAGCGAGGATAGCCCCTGCCAGGAAACACAGCGAAAGAAGCCCAAAGATGCCGACACGCTCCAGGCGCTGTTGATCACGCTCCAAAAGAGCACGCAGGTCCTGAACGTGGATTGGTAGAACGCCCAGGCTGGAAACCTCGCTCAGCACGTGCAGGTTATCTGCCTCCGGCTTGAGGCGTATCCAGATGCTAAAGGGAAAGGCTCCCCCCGTCTGTTGGTGCAGGAACTCCAGGTTGGCTACGATCACTGGCGCTTCGTCTTCGTACATGGTGGGAAAGTAGTCATAGGTGCCGGCAATCTCTAGGGCCAGCTGTTGGAGATTCCCCTCGAGCACGATGTCCAAGGGCAAGGTATCGCCCTCGCCCAGACCCAAGCGAGTAGCTAGCTTGCTCGAGACAAGCACGCCATTCGGTTGCGAGCCGAGGCGATTCATCAACTCGCCCAAGGGATAGGGGGAAAAATCCTGTCGGAAGTAGGCCACACGGGGAAAGTCCGGGCGGTCGATCCCCAGTAGCCGTGGCCTGGGGAGTCCACGGCCAGCGCCCAGATTCGCTGGGGCTGTGATATACGCCTGATAGGATCCCACGCGGGTTGCATGGCTGACCCCAGCGAGACGCTGATAGTCGTCGATGGGCAGCAACCAGGGAGTGGCCCCCTCCGCGTTAGCAGCGCTCAGTGTACTACCACTGGCGGTGCCCTCCGGCACACCCTGGTCGAAGGTCAGGTCTGCGCCCACCTGGTAGGTCAGTCGATCGACCAGCCAGACGTCCGCGCTCTTGGCCAGGGAAGCGTAGAAAACCCCCAGGCCCAGACAGAGCACCAGAAGATAGATCGGCGTACGATACTGGCCCCCCTCGCGACCGAGGCT
>CAYQDH010000016.1:0-25007 GCA_964416075.1 uncultured Anaerolineales bacterium
GGGTGGCCGCACCGTCGGCGCTGGCGTCCTGACAAAGGTTATCGAATAGTCTAGTAAGGAGGTTGGGTGAGGGGCACTTGGGCGAGGTGGCACAGCACAATTGGCTGGGTTACCGTGGCCGGGCGAATAGATAGAGTGCTCAACCCACAAAGGTATGGCCAAACAACAACGGATCAGGATTCGGCTCAAGGCTTATGATCATCGGGTTTTGGACCAATCTGCGCGTCAGATCGTGGATGCTGCGGAGCGGACTGGTGCGGCAGTTGTAGGGCCGGTGCCCCTGCCAACTCGAATTGAAAAGTTCTCGGTTGCGCGAGCTTCTTTCATTGATCGCGATTCCCGAGAAGCTCTCGAGATCCGGACGCACAAGCGTCTCATCGATGTGTTGGATCCAAATTCCAAGACCATCGATACTCTGATGCGCTTGGACCTTCCCGCTGGTGTCGATATCGAGATCAAGCTCTAGCCGAGCTCATGGAATTGGTTTAACAAGACAAGCAAAGGGGGAAAGGGGTAGGCCCTTGTAGCCCGCCTCAAGTGTTTCGCTCTTGAGTGGCTGCCGGATGTGCCCCCCGGAGGTGTTTTATGGCAACAAGACAAGGTATTATCGGTAAGAAACTAGGGATGACGCAGATCTTTGATGAGAAGGGCGTTGTGTCGCCCGTGACAGTGATCGAGGCGGGTCCCTGCTATGTTACCCAGATCAAGACCGTGATTAACGATGGGTACAATGCCATCCAACTGGGTTTTGGGCAAGCTAAGCGACTGAACAAGCCCGACAAGGGGCACCTTGGCGAACTGCCTGCAGTGCGCTATATGCGTGAGTTGCGCACCGATGACGTGGAGCAATACAAGCTTGGCCAGGCGGTCGATGTAAGCAAGTTCTCTGCTGGGGATTTGGTCGATGTGATTGGGACCTCCAAGGGTAAGGGTTTTGCGGGAGGCATGAAGCGCTACAACTTCCGCGGCGGACCCATGACACGCGGACAGTCAGATCGTCAAAGGGCTGTGGGCGCTATCGGGGCAGGCACAACCCCTGGCCGCGTCATCAAAGGCCATCGTGGCCCCGGTCACATGGGTGATCATCGTGTAACAACCCTGGCCCTCACGGTCGTCAAAGTGGATGCTGAGCGTAACCTCTTGATCGTGCGTGGATCTGTGCCCGGTCCTACAGGCGCCCTGGTATTTGTGCGCAAAGCGGCCAAGACCAAGTTGGCTCGTAAGAAGCGTGCCTTGCAGGGCTAGCGGGGTTTGTCTGGCGAGTGCAGACCTGTCAGCGAGACGAAACGCAGGAGAGATAGCAATGCGAGTAGCGGTTCGGAATATGGCCGGCGATTCGGTCGGTGAAATAGATCTGGATGATAACGTATTCGGTATCGAGCCAAACGAGGCGGTGATGCACCAGGCCCTCGTCCGCCAGCAGGCGAACGCGCGTCTGGGCACTCATAAGGCCAAGACTCGCTCCGAAGTGGCCGGTGGTGGCATCAAACCATGGCGCCAGAAGGGGACAGGACACGCACGCCAGGGGAGTACTCGTGCACCTCACTGGCGGGGTGGTGGCATCGTGGGGGGCCCGGTTCCTCACTCCTATGCACTCAAGATGAACCGGAAAATGCGCCATCTGGCTTTGCGGTCGGCTTTGTCCGTGAAAGCATCCGATGAACAGATTGTGGTGATGGATAACCTGGATATGGGCGAAACCAAGACCAAAGACATGGTTGCGCTGCTCACCCGCCTTAACATTGGTTCTTCGGCGCTGATCCTTCTGCCCGAGGCAAATCCAAACGTAGAGATTTCGGCGCGTAATTTGGCCTATGTGAAGACCCTGCGGGCGACCTGCCTGAGTGTTCGCGATCTGCTCAGGTATGATACGGTGATTATGCCTCGCGAAGCAGTGCAGGTGGTCCAGGATATGCTGGGCGTTGCCAACTAGATTGGTGATCTGGCAGAAACCGTGTTAGGCAACAAGACATCGCAGACACGTTCTAGCTAGATAGGGAGCGATACGATGCATTTACGCGAAGTTTTGAAGCGTCCCATCTTGACGGAAAAAAGTAGCTATCTCACGGAGTCGTTACATCGCTATGTCTTTGAGGTCGACCGGCGCGCCACCAAGCAACTGGTCCGTGAAGCGGTCCAGTCGATCTTTGGCGTCACGGTTGTGGATGTCAATATGATGAGCGTCCGTGGAAAGCAGCGCCGTGTGGGGCGTTTTATGGGCAAGACCCCCGACTGGAAAAAGGCCATTGTGGTGCTGGCCGCTGGGGAAAGCATTAGTTTCTTCGAGGGTGTCTAGGTTATAGGTCTTTGCTTTGCGGTGCTTACTCGCCAGGGTGACTGTTCGCCAGGGTGATGGCTCGTCAAGCAAGTCGAGTTGAGGTTGAGAGGGACGATTCATGGCCATAAAGATGTACAAGCCCTATACGCCTTCTCGCAGGGGTATGAGTGGGCATTCTTTCGAGGAAATTACCACATCCGAGCCTGAGAAGTCGTTGATGGCTCCTCTAAAGAGCAAGGCAGGACGGAACGTGCGTGGCAAGGTGACTGTGCATCACCAAGGTGGTGGACACAAGCGCGCGTATCGCATCATCGATTTCAAGAGAGACAAGGTGGGCGTTCCTGCGCGCGTGGCCTCGATCGAGTATGATCCTAATCGCACAGCGCGCATTGCCCTAGTGATCTATGCGGATGGGGAAAAGCGCTACATTCTGGCGCCTGTTGGCCTCTCCGTGGATGACAGGGTGGTGGCAGGCCCGGATGCTGAGGCTCGCCCTGGTAATGCATTGCCGTTGGACCGAATTCCCCTGGGTACCACGGTTCACAATATTGAGTTGCAGACGGGTAGGGGTGGCCAAATGGCCCGCTCTGCGGGGACTTCGGCTCAGTTGTTGGCAAAAGAAGGCGACTATGTTCAGTTACGTTTGCCTTCGGGCGAGGTCAGGCGGGTCAGGCGAGAGTGTATGGCCACGATTGGCCAAGTGAGTAACGTTGATCATGGCAATATCAAGCTGGGCAAGGCCGGCCGTAGCCGTTGGATGGGCCGTCGTCCTACCACTCGTGGTTCTGCCATGACGCCGCGTGACCATCCTCATGGGGGTGGCGAAGGCAAAGCTCCTATCGGCATGCCTGGGCCCAAGAGCCCCTGGGGTAAGCCGACTCTGGGATTCAAGACACGTCGCAACAAGCAGACAAACAAGTATATTGTGCGCCGGCGAACCGCTGGGCGTTAGGCAAGGGTTGCTCTCTTGTGGGTGTTGGGTGTGTAAGCAAGGGTTGTGGCTAAGGTTGATTCGGTAGTGCAGGAGGATCGAGGATGTCGAGATCGCTGAAAAAGGGACCCTATGTGTCGTCCAAGCTCCTGAAGAAGGTCGAGGAGATGAACCGTAAGGCCGAGAGAAGAGTCATCAAGACCTGGTCTCGGGCCTCGGTAGTGTTCCCTCAGATGGTGGGGCACACGATTGCGGTCCATGATGGGCGACGGCATATTCCCATCTACATTACAGAAAATATGGTCGGGCACAGGTTGGGTGAGTTTGCCCCCACGAGGTATTTCCGTGGCCACGATTCGTCTGAGCGCAAGACCAAGGTTGTCTGAGCGTTGCAGGATGGCCGGCTGTGCGGGCTGTGGCTTCTTGCTCGCCAACAGAGGCAGATGACGCGTGAGGAGATTAGAGCATGGCTGTAGAAGTTAGAGCAGTGGCCAAATATATACGTATGGCGCCGCAGAAGGTTCGCCTGGTGATGGATCTCGTTCGCGGCCGCAACGTGGATGAAGCCCTGACGTTGCTGCGGTTTACTCCCAAAGCCGCCGCACAAGCTGTATCGAAGGTAATTGCCTCGGCAGCTGCCAATGCTGAAGAGAATCATGGGCTTGCCAGGGGAGAGCTTTATGTAGCGGCGATTATGGCGGACGAAGGCCCCACGCTCAAGCGTGGCCGACCTGGCGCGCGAGGGCGATACAAGCCCATTCTGAAGCGCAGTTCGCACATTACTGTTGTGCTTTCCGAGAGATCGTAGGCTAGCATTCGTGGTAGGACGGGTGGTCATAAGGAGGAAATCTTGGGTCGCAAGGTAAATCCCATTGGTTTCAGGCTTGGTTTCATAAAGGACTGGGAGTCGAAATGGTTTGCCGAGGGCAGCGATTACGCTCGGCTACTCAATGAGGATCGAAGGATCCGCCAGTTCATCCACAAGAAGCTGGGGCGCGCCGGTATTTCTCGTATCGAAGTGCAGCGGTTCCCCAAGCAGATTGCCGTGACGATCGTAACGGCCAAGCCCGGTATCGTCATTGGACGCAGGGGCGCCAATGTTAACGAGCTCAAGTCCGAGCTGGAGGGCTTGACCAGCATCACAGGCAAGAACCTGCGCCTCGATGTGGTGGAAGTCGAGCGGCCGGAGATGGATGCCCACCTCGTCGCGGAGAGCGTTTCTGAGCAGCTCGAGCGGCGCGTATCGCAAAAGCGTGCTATGCGGCAGGCCATCATGCGGGCTATGCGTGCGGGCGCCAAGGGTATCAAGATCGTTTGTAGCGGCCGTTTGTCCGGCGCAGAGATGGCGCGTCGTGAATGGGCCCGTGAGGGACGCGTTCCTCTGCACACGCTGCGTGCCGATATCGATTTCGCCAAGGCCGAGTCTCTTACAGCGTTCGGGCGTATCGGTGTCCAGGTGTGGGTCTACCGCGGTGATGTTTTGCCTGAGGCGGCTGAGGCCACTGAAAGCGCGCAAGGAGTATCATAGCTATGTTGATGCCAAAAAGGCTTAAGCATCGTAAACAACATCGCGGTCGTATGAAAGGTAAAGCGTTGCGGGGCTCCGAGTTTCACTACGGAGACTATGCGCTCAAGGCTCTCGAGCCTTGCTGGATCACAGGCCGGCAGATCGAGGCAGCTCGTCGTGCGATCGTTCACGAGATGAAACGCAGTGGCCAGCTCTGGATTCGCATCTTTCCTGACAAGCCCGTGACGCAAAAAGCCGCTGAGACACGCATGGGAAGTGGCAAAGGCACCGTTGATCACTATGTCGCAGTGGTAAAGCCGGGCCGCATCATTTTCGAGCTGGGGGGAGTGGACGAAGATACGGCTCGTTCGGCGCTGCGGCTGGCCGCGCAGAAACTACCCATCGAGACTTTGTTTGTGCATCGAGAGGTTGTCGGTGGAGGTGAAGCGGCATGAAAGCGCAAGAAATGCGGGCTATGACATCCGAGGAACTGTCTCATAGGCTGGATGATCTGTACACTGAGCTTTTTAACCTCAGATTCCAGGTAGCCACACGTCAGTTGAGCAACACCAGTCGCATGCGCGAGGTGCGTCGCGATATTGCACGTGCCCAGACGATCTTGCACGAGTTTGAGCAGAATCCGGAGGTGAGTTGATATGCCTGGGCAGCGCAGAGTTATAGACGGTCGCGTGATTAGCGCCAAAATGCAGAAAACCGTGGTGGTGGCGGTCGAGTCGACCAAGAAGCACAACCTTTATAATAAAGTCCTTCGCACGACCAAGAATTACATGGCACATGACGAAGAAGGGGCCTGCAAAGAGGGCGATCTGGTGAGGATCGAAGAGTCTCGCCCCCTGAGCCGCCGCAAGCGCTGGACGGTCATTGAAGTTGTCAAGTCGGTGACCCCGGCCGAGTCTTTAGAATAGAACACTGTCAGAGCGTTCCCCGACCGCAATTTCTTGCGTGTCAGGGCGGGCTGGAATTCAGAACTTGCAGGTGGCGAAAATGATTCAGATATTTACTAGACTCAAAGTCGCTGACAACACGGGAGCTCGCGAGATCATGTGCATCAAGGTCTTGGGAGGATCTCGTCGTCGGTACGCTGGTGTGGGCGATGTGATCGTTGCTTCCGTCAAAGAGGCATCTCCGGGCGGAACGGTGAAGAGGAAAGACGTCGTCAAAGCCGTGGTGGTGCGCACCTCTAAAGAGTATGGTCGCGCCGATGGTTCCTATATTCGCTTTGATGATAATGCCGCAGTCATTCTGGATGCAGAGCTCAATCCCAGAGGTACGCGTATCTTTGGCCCCGTGGGACGTGAGTTGCGCGACCGAGGTTTTATGAAGATTGTTTCGCTCTCGCCTGAGGTGCTCTAGATTAGGTTGCATCTGCAGCTCGCTGGGGCGGCGGTGCGGTTGAGGGGTGAAGAATGAAGATTAAGAAGGGCGATACCGTTGAGGTTATCAGCGGTGATGACAAAGGGGTGCGTGGCACAGTTCACGCGGTGTACCCTAAGGAAATGCGGCTCGTTGTATCAGGGGTGAACATCGTTAAGAAGCATCAGCGGCGGACAGGCGATGTGCGAACCCAATTTGGCATTATCGAGCGCGAAGCTCCTCTGCACATTTCCAACGTCGCGTTGGTCTGCCCGAACTGTGACAAGCCTACTCGTGTAGGTTTTGAGGTCGCGGAGGATGGTAGCAAGGCGCGAGTCTGCCGCAAGTGCAACGAGAGCATCGACTGAAGCGGCCCTAGCACTCATGCAAATGGCCGGGGAGTGAAAGGTAAGCATGGCGAGATTAAGAGACACGTACAAGGACGAAATCGTTCCTACCATGATGGAGCGCTTCTCCTATCGGAACATTATGGAAGTGCCTCGCCTCGAGAAGATCGTGGTTAATATCGGGCTGGGAGAGGCACTCCAAAATGCCAAGGCGCTGGATGCAGCCACGCACGACTTGACGGCTATTGTGGGGCAAAAACCCGTGGTTACCCGTGCGCGCAAGTCGATCGCGAACTTTAAGCTGCGCGCCGGAAACCCCATTGGCGTCAAAGTGACATTGCGCGGTGAGCGGATGTATTCCTTTCTGGATCGCTTGATCAATATCGCTCTGCCACGCCAGCGTGACTTTTCAGGGGTGCCTCGTTCGGCTTTCGATGGGCGGGGAAATTATACGATGGGTATTAGAGAGCAACTGCTCTTTGTGGAAATCGAGTACGATTCCATCGATAAGGTTCGTGGCCTGGAGATGACCATCGTCACCACGGCCAAGACCGACGAAGAAGCCAGGACCCTGCTCGAGCTCTTCGGGATGCCATTCGCCAAGGCCTAAGTGGCAGTAACCAAACCTGTGTTGTTTCTCTCGCCAGAGTGCGAGAGAGGTGACAGCGATGTGGAGGAAGAACAAGTGGCAAAAAAGTCCATAGTCGTACGTGAAACTCGCCGCAAGTATGAGGGTCGCGTGCGAAACCGCTGCTCCCGTTGTGGCAGGCCGCGTGGATACATGCGCAGATTCGATCTGTGTCGTATCTGCTTTCGTGAACTAGCCATGTCTGGCCAGATACCGGGTGTTGTCAAATCCAGTTGGTAATTTGATCGATTTCGCTGGTTGCCTAAGGCCTGGTCCACGTAACGACCAGCATTAGCCAGTGAGTTATGATGAGGGGAGTTTGTCAGTAATGAGCGCATCCGACCCGATCTCTGACATGCTTACAAGGGTTCGCAACTCGTTGATGGTACGCCAGAGTCATGTGCTGGTTCCGTACTCACAGATGAAACGTGCCATTGCCCAGGTGCTCAAGGATGAGGGCTATATCGTGCGCTTTGAGCAAGTACGCGATGGCAAGTTTCCTGTACTAAAGATTTACTTAAAGTACACAGACCGCAGGGAGCCCGTTCTTCGAGGGCTGAAGCGCATCAGCAAGCCGGGTTGTAGGGTATACACCAAGAAAGACAACATTCCTTGGGTGCAGTCTGGCTTGGGTTCGGTTATCTTGTCGACCCCTCGGGGCGTTGTCTCCGGCAGGGAAGCACGACGCCTCGGCGTGGGCGGCGAGATCCTTTGCCAAGTCTGGTAGTCATAAGGTGGCTGTGACGGGAGGTACCTACTGTGTCTAGAATTGGACGCAAGCCCATATCCATCCCTGCGAATGTCAATATATCGCGGGAAGGGAATCGCGTAAAGGTTGTGGGCCCTCGTGGCGAGCTTGAGCGCGAGTTTCACACAAATATTACAATCGAGTACGAAGACCATGTGATCACCGTCAGTCGCCCGGATGACGCGCGCGACAATAAGGCGCTGCATGGCCTGACTCGTGCTCTTTTGGCAAATATGGTGATCGGCGTAACCGAGGGGTTTCGGAAACGATTGGACATTAATGGCGTCGGATTTCGTGCTGACCAGCAGGGCGAGGCAGTGGTGATGCAGGTTGGCTTTAGCCATCCTGTGAGGATCGTGCCTCCTCAAGGAATCAAGCTTGGGATAGACCAAGGCGGCCATTCGATTGTGGTCGAAGGCAACGATAAGGAGCTGGTGGGTGAAGTAGCCGCCAAGATTCGCGATGTACGCAAGCCCGAGCCCTACAAAGGCAAGGGTATCACTTACCAGGGAGAAGTTGTCCGACGTAAAGCTGGTAAGGCAGGAGGCCGATAATGGCAAAAGGTGCAAGGGAATACGAAGCACGTCTGAGACGTCACCAGAGGGTGCGCACCAAGGTGATCGGCACCACGGAGCGGCCACGCTTGAGCGTATATCGCAGTCTACAGCACATCTATGCCCAGATCATCGATGATTCCATCGGGCACACCTTGATCTCCGCCTCGACGATGGATAAGACGATTTCTGGCCAGGCGGCCGGCCTGAAGAAGAGCGATGAGGCCAAGCTCGTGGGACGCTTGCTGGCGGAGCGGGCGCTGGCCAATGGTGTCAAGAAGGTCGTCTTCGATCGGGGTGGGTTCCAGTATCATGGTAGGGTCAAGGCCTTGGCTGAGGCAGCCCGTGAAGCCGGTCTGGAATTCTAGGTCGGTGTGTCGGTTACAGAGCTTGTGCGGTGCAAAGCTTGGGCTAGGAAGCGAGGAGAGGTTGCATGGCTAGACGAAACGAGGAAATGCTCCCCGAGGGCGAAGAACTTCAGGAGCGCGTTGTCCATATTAGTCGCGTGTCCAAAGTTGTGAAGGGTGGCCGTCACTTTGGCTTCCGAGCGCTGGTCGTCGTGGGCGATGGACACGGTCGTGTTGGCGTGGGCGTTGGCAAGGCGCGCGAGGTCCCTCAGGCGATCCGCCAGGGCTCTGATCGAGCCAAGCGGAATATAGTGACGATCCCCCTCTATGGGAACACTGTGACCCACGAGGTGCTCGTCAAGTTCGGCGCCGCCAAGGTCATGATGAAGCCCGCGTCCCCGGGTACTGGCGTTATCGCTGGTGGTGGTGTTCGCGCTGTGGTGGAGGTCGCTGGGGTGCGCGACATTTTGGCCAAGTCTTTGGGCAGCGACAATGTCTTTAACGTTGTATTGGCCACCTTCATGGGTCTGCAACAGATGAAGGATGTTGAAGTTGAGGCGCAGCGGCGCGGCAAGGCAGTGGCCGATCTGCTTCCGCCGTGGAGGTCCAAGCCAAATGGCGAGTAAACTACGGATCAAGTACGTTAAGAGTGGGATCGGTTACAACGTGCGCCAAAAGCGGACGCTTCGCGCGCTTGGACTGCACCATCTTGGCGATATTGTGGAACAAGAAGACTCCGCGGTCATCCGGGGCATGGTTGACAAAGTACGACACCTGGTGTCCGTTGAAGAGGTGAACGCATGAAAGTGCACGAGATCCAAAAACCGGAAGGTTCGACGCACCGTCGCAAGCGCCCTGGCCGAGGTATTTCGGCTGGTCAAGGCAAAACGAGTGGCTTTGGCACCAAGGGTAGTGGTGCGCGTTCGGGCCGAGGGGGCATGTTGGCCTTCGAAGGTGGCCAGTTGCCACTTGTGAACCGCCTCCCGATCAAGCACGGCTTTCGCAATGTGAACCGTGTCGAATATTCGGTCGTTAACGTGGCTGACCTTGATCGATTCGAGCAAGGCACTGTGGTGGATGTTGCGCTGCTGATTAGGACCGGTCTTGTCAGAGGGACTAGCCTGCCGGTCAAGGTCCTGGGCAATGGCAAGCTGACTAAGGGACTGGTGGTACAGGCTCATCGTTTCTCAGAGTCTGCGAGAAGCAAGATCGAGGCTGCCGGCGGATCTGTTGAGGTGGTTTAGTCATTGGATGGGACAAGTGATCCCGTGTCCTTTCCTAGTGTGCCTGTGATGGGTGGGTAAACGAATGCTGCAAGCCGTTGGCAATGCGTTCAAGCTGCCAGATTTACGCAAGAAAATCCTTTTTACGCTCATCATTCTGGTGATCTACCGGTTCGCTGCGCATGTGCCGGTTCCGGGCGTGAATACGGAAGCGTTGCGACAGCTCCTGCAACAGAACCAGCTACTTGGGCTGTTGAACTTGTTCTCCGGTGGGGCCATGTCCAACTTTTCGGTCATGGCCATGGGCGTCTATCCTTTCATCACGGCGCAGATTGTGCTGCAACTTCTACAGCCGATAATCCCTTCACTGGAGGAATTGGCGCGTGAGGGGGAGTCTGGTCGCCAAAGGATGAACCTGTACACGCACTTGCTAACCATACCGCTGGCCGCATTGAACGGGCTTGGGCAAATGTCACTGCTGTCGCAGAACGTTGGCTCTGTCGGGCCAGTCATCAGTAACTTTGGTTTTAGGCCTGGCACATGGTTGCCTACGGTAGCTACGCTCATTACACTCACAGCAGGCACCATGTTCGCGATTTGGCTGGGAGAACTGATCGACCAAGAAGGGATCGGAAATGGCCTTTCCATCATCATTTTTGGGGGCATCGTCGCTGATATTCCCCAAACCCTTGGCCAACTGTGGGTATCGAATCCCTGGAGTATCCTGATCTTTGCCATTATTACGGCCATCACCGTAGTGGGCATCGTGGTTGTTCAGGAAGGACAGAGACGGATCCCGGTACACTATGCCAAGCGTGTGCGAGGCAACAAGATCTATGGCGGCCAGAGCACGCATATTCCTCTCCAGGTTAACTCGGCGGGAATGATCCCCCTGATCTTTGCGGTATCGATCATCATGTTTCCTGGGGTTGTGTCCAGTTACTTTGTGGGTTCTCAGGTAACTTGGGTAAGCAATGTTGCTCAGGGCGTGTCGCGGATTTTTGACGCGAATGGCATCTTTTACTGGGTGCTGTATTTTGTCTTCGTGGTGGGGTTCACGTACTTTTACACCGATGTGATCTTTCGCCAGCAGAATCTGTCAGAGACCCTGCAGCGACAAGGCGGGTTCGTGCCTGGGATTCGGCCTGGAGCGCGCACGTCCGAATATCTGAGTGGCGTCCTGAAGCGGATCACGCTTGTGGGGGCGCTGTTCCTGGGGATTGTGGCGGTCCTTCCGTTCTTGATGCGCCCCTTGGTAGGCACTAGCCAGATGTTGGTGACGAGCACGGGTTTGCTCATCGTGGTGGGCGTGGTGCTCGACACCATGAAGCAGCTCGAGGCCCAGTTGCTTATGCGCCACTATGAGGGCTTTATCAGGAAGAGCAGGTAGTAAGCCGGTGGACATCATACTACTTGGCGCGCCCGGCGCGGGCAAAGGAACGCAGGCGGACCTGTTGGTTCAGTGGCTCGGTGTTCCCCGTGTCTCCAGTGGCGACCTTTTTCGGGCGGCCATCCAGCACAACACCAAGCTTGGCGCAGAAGCCCAAGCATATCTAGACAAGGGTGAATTGGTTCCTGACCGGTTGACGATCGCCATGGTGGCCGAACGACTTACTCAGCCTGATTGTGCCCAGGGTGTCATCCTCGATGGTTTTCCACGAACCGTCAAACAGGCCGAGGCTCTGGGTGAATTCCTTGCAAGTCAAGGCCGCCAGATCGACCTGGTCCTCTACATTAACGTCTCAGAGGACTCGCTGCTACAGCGATTGGCCGGACGCTGGACTTGCCGAAATTGCGGAACTGTATATCATGGGATGTTCAGCCCCGAAAAGGTCAAGGGGATTTGCGACGCCTGTGGAGGCGAACTGTATCAGCGGGCCGACGATACGCCGGAAACACAAAGGCGACGCATCAAGGTCTACCTGGAACAGACTGCACCTTTGGTTGATTACTATTGCCAGCAGGGCACGCTGGCCGAGATCGATGGGGAACAGGGTATCCAGGCCGTTCAAGCTGACGCAAGAGAAGCCATCTCGAGAGCGAAGCTAGCTGATCCCAGTTTCGACCAGTGAACTGGTCCTCAGCGATGGATAGGGCACGAATGGGGATGTTTGGGAGAGCATGATTAGGCCCAAGACGGTGCAAGAAATTGAGCGCATGCGCCAGGCCGGCAAGATCGTTGCTGCGGCGTTGGACAAGATGCGGACGCTGGTCAAGCCGGGGGTGACGACAGGCTACCTTGATGCCGAAGCAGATCTGCTGATTCGTAAGATGGGCGGCACTCCCTCGTTCAAAGGCTATCTCGGCTATCCTGCGAGCATCTGCACATCGGTCAATGATGAGATCGTGCATGGCATCCCGGGAAGCAGGACACTGGTTGAGGGAGACATCATCAGCATCGATGTAGGTGCCATCTGGGATGGCTACCAGGGCGATGCGGCCGTCACCTTACCCGTCGGTGCGATTGAGGATCAGGCACGGCGTCTCTTGATGGCGACGGAGGAATCGTTGATGGCTGGCATCGGCGCTGTTTGTGCAGGTGTCCGCATGGGCAACTTGTCCAATGCCGTCGAGACGGCGGCGCGCGAGGCTGGGTTTGAGGTGGTGCGCGAGTATGGTGGGCACGGTATCGGCCAAGAGATGCACGAACCCCCGCGCATTCCTAATTGGGGCAGGCGGGGACAGGGTCTTATTCTGAATGCCGGCATGACCTTCGCTATCGAGCCGATGTTGACGGCTGGAAATTACCGAACGAAGCAACTGAGTGATCACTGGACTGTTGTGACCATTGACGGCAGTCTCTCGGCTCACTTTGAGCACACCATCGCTGTTACAGAGGATGGCGCGGATATCTTGACCAGGCTGTGAGTCCTGCGGTTATGTGGTATGGGGGTGAAACGATGAAAGTCCGACCGGCGGTTAAAAAGCGTTGCGACAAGTGCAAGATCGTGCGGAGAAAGGGAATTGTCCGCGTGATCTGTGAAAATCCGCGACATAAGCAACGACAGGGCTAGGGAGACCAGCGGGACGAGCAGATCTCCTGTTGACACTGCACGTTCCGTAATGAGGAGGGAGAGAATGGCACGTATTGCGGGTGTGGATATCCCCAACGAGAAGCGGGTTGAGATCGGCCTAACGTATATCTATGGTATTGGGCGTACCCGGAGCAATGAGATTCTGAGCCGTGCAGGGGTGAATCCCGATACTCGCTGCAAGGATCTCACAGAGACCGAGGTCGCTCGCGTACGTGAGGTCATCGATGCCGATTTCACGGTAGAGGGTGATCTGAGGCGTGAGATTGCCATGAACATCAAGCGCCTGATGGATATCGGCAGCTACCGCGGGCTGCGCCATCGTCGTGGTCTGCCTGTAAATGGGCAGAGGACGAAGACTAATGCGCGCACTCGGCGTGGGTCTCGTCGGACTGTGGCGGGTAAGAAGCGATCTCGCGCCAAGAAGTAATAATCGTTGATCGTTGGAGGTCAGGATGGGTCGAAGGAAAACTGCGGGGCGAGTTGGCCGTCGTGAAAGGCGGAACGTGCCCTATGGTCGTGTATACATACAATCGACTTTTAATAACACGATTGTCACATTTACGGATCCCGGAGGAAGCGTACTGTGCTGGCATAGCGCTGGCCAGGATTATAAGGGATCTCGCAAGAGCACCCCGTATGCAGCCCAGATCGCGACCGAGGCCGCGAGCCGGTCGGCGATGGATATGGGGATGCGCGAGGTGGACATCTTTGTCAAGGGACCCGGTCCCGGGCGCGAGGCAGCGCTGCGCACAATTCAGACCACTGGCCTTCGCGTGCGCTCTATTACCGATGTAACGCCGATTCCGCACAATGGGTGCCGTCCTCCTAAAAAGCGACGCATCTAACACCCGTTCTGAAAGCTGTGCTTTTCAGGCTTTACATATTCAATGAGGCTGTTTAGGGCGGTTGGGAGTGGTACTCATCTGGTGGGTCCACGAGTTTGCGGGGAAGACGTTTGAATATCCGCCGTTCAGTTGAACGTAAACCCGCTTACCGGGTGCTCTGATCTGCTCCGAGTTCCCGGAACATGGGAGGTTCTATGGCAAGGTATATCGATCCAGTATGCAAATTGTGTCGCCGAGAAGGCATGAAGCTGTTTCTCAAGGGAGAACGTTGCATGGGGCCCAAGTGCTCTGTGGAGCGTCGCCAATATCCTCCTGGTATGCATGCCAAGGCCGAGACCTTTCGGCAACGTACTTCGGACTATGGCCAACAGCTTCGTGAGAAGCAGCGAGCTCGTCGCTATTATGGTGTGTTCGAGAGGCAGTTCCGTCGCTACTTTGAAATGGCAACGCGCACTCGCGGGCAAACTGGAGTGAACTTGCTCGTCATTCTGGAGCGGCGTTTGGACAACGTGGTCTATCGTATGGGCCTGGCAGAGTCACGTCCCCAAGCGCGTCAACTGGTCTCGCATGGCCACGTGGATGTGAATGGTCGCAAGACCAATATCCCATCGGCGTTGGTCAAGATTGGCGACGAGATTCGTGTTCGAGAATCTAGTAGGCAGAGCCCGTACTTTCAAGCTGTGAGAGAGATCCTCGAACATCGATCCGTGGTACCAGAGTGGCTGAGCTTTGATGTTGAGAGTATGAGTGGCAGGGTCGTCTCGTTTCCGACGCGCGAGCAGATTGATGCGCCGGTGACGGAGCAGCTTATCGTCGAGTACTACTCCCGGTAAAGCTACGGTCAGCCCGCTTTGCTCCGCGAGCCAGGCGATCAACGCAGCGCAGGTTTCAGGTAAGGAGGGTACCCTTTGCTACATCTGGTATTACCCAAAATCGAGTGTGAGACAAGGACGCTTAACTACGGACGCTATGCCATTGGCCCCATGGCCCGTGGCTATGGGATAACCGTCGGTATCGCACTACGCAGGGCTTTGCTGTCTTCGCTGCCTGGGGCGGCGATAACTTCGGTCCGAGTCACAGGTGTTCCTCATGAGTTCTCGGTTATCCCGGGCGCCAAAGAGGACATGATCCTGCTCATACTGAATCTCAAAAAGGTGCGTCTGATATCCTATTCTGAGGACTCGGTCAAGATGCGGGTATCGGCCAAGGGAAAGAGTGTTATCACAGCCGGTGACATTGAGGCCCCAACGGATGTGGAGATCGTCAATCCCGAGCTGCAGCTACTGACTCTCGATACTTTGGATTCGGAGCTCGATCTCGAGTTCACGGTCGAGAGAGGGGTTGGTTATTCCCCTGCGGAGGACCGCAAGGCTCTACCGATTGGCCAGATTCCCGTAGATGCCATCTATAGCCCGATCGTTCGTGTCAACACTACGGTCGAGGCGGCGCGCATCGAGCAGATTACAGACTATGATATGCTCAAGCTAGAGATTTGGACCGACGGCACGATTCGCCCGGGCGATGCCCTCACTGAAGCGGCGAAAATCCTGGTGACGCATTTCAGCACGGTCGCTGAGTTTGCCGGCGGCGAAGAGGAAACGCTCATCAGTGAGCCTTTAGCGGGGGTCGCTGGCCAATACTATGATGTCAAGATCGAAGATCTCGAGTTGACCATGCGCGCCTACAATTGCCTAAAGCGGGCGGGCTTTACGAATGTTGGCGAGTTGCTCGAGCGTCTGGATCGTGGTGCAAATGAGATGCTAGCGATTCGCAACTTTGGGCGCAAGTCTCTTCAAGAGTTGGTGGACAAGCTACACGAAAAAGGGTATCTACCCGCCGACTATCAGTTGAAGGACTAGGCTCATGTTCTGTACTGCAACGACTAGGAAAGGTAACTAACAATGAGACACCGTGTGGCTGGACGACACCTGAAGCGCAGCTCAGCCCACCGTGCTGCACTCTTTGGCAACTTGATGACCGAGTTGTTCCGACATGAACGCATCAAGACAACCCAAGCCAAAGCGCTGGCCATCCAGTCGCAGGCCGAGCAGCTGGTGACGATCGCCAGACGCGGCAAGGCCAGACGCGATGCCCAGGAGCACGATGTGCACGAGAGGCGCCAGGTCTCCGCAGTTCTATATGATCAAGAGGTCGTCAAAAAGTTGTTTGATGACATTGCCCCGCGCCTTGGGGATCGCTCAGGCGGCTATACCCGTATTCTGAAGCTAGGCCCCCGTCTAGGCGATGGCGCTGAAATGGTCATTTTGGAGTTGGTTAGCTAGCACGTTTCTTATGAGCACCCGGAGCGTAGAGCATCTAGAATGCTAGCGCCGCAGAATTATCGTGCAACGGTCGAGTATGATGGCACGAACTATGGTGGATTTCAGATCCAGACAAACCGGGTGACGATCCAGGGAGAGCTTGAGCGTGCCCTGCAGAGCGTTACGCAAGAGTTCGTGCGGGTCTATGGGGCGGGGCGCACCGATGCTGGGGTGCATGCTCGAGGCCAGGTTGTCAATTTCCGAACAGGCTGGTCCCATGGTCATGTGGACCTACAGAGAGCGCTGAATGCGCTCTTGCCTGCTGAGATTGCAGTGCGAGATGTAGTGGGTGTCGAACAGGGCTTCCATGCTCGTTTCAGTGCGAGCAGCCGCGTGTATGTCTATACCGTGTACCACTCTAGCGTTCGCTCGCCACTTCTGGATCGCTGGATGTATCATGTGGCTCAGCGCGTCGATGTTCATGCCATGATGCATGCAGCTGATAGCCTGATTGGGGAGCATGATTTCTCGGCTTTTGGGCAGCCTCCCGCGGGAGACAATGCGGTGCGGTTTGTCCATCGTATTGACTGGCGACCTAGAGAGATACCGGCGGGCTTTGATAGTGCCGCAGCAGGCTCAACTCGGATCTGGCAGTTAGAGATCGAAGGCAACGCTTTTCTCCGCGGGATGGTGCGGCGCCTCGTGGGCACCCTTGTGTCAGTAGGTACGGGGGGGCTCTCGATCGATGAGTTTCGCGACATACTGGCCTGCGGTGATATCCGGCGGGCTGCGCCGCCAGTTCCGCCCTGTGGGTTATGTCTGTGGGCTGTTCGATACAAGTCTGGACTCTACGGGGATCCAGCAGCAAGTAGGGGTCTGGCCGATTCGGTGGGTGCACTATAGTCTCTTCAGTGCCTGCATTGCGATCGGCACGGAATCGCTCGAGATGGAAGGAGTTGGATTCAATGAAAACATATGCCGTGAAAGCATCCGAAATAGAGCGGCGCTGGTATGTGGTCGATGCAGCAGGCCAGAACCTGGGACGGCTCGCAACCAAAGTTGCCACTGTGTTGCGGGGCAAACATAAGGTTATGTTTACTCCCGGCATGGACGTGGGCGACTTTGTCATTGTGATCAATGCGGACAAGATCAACGTGACTGGGAACAAACTCCAGGACAAGATGTACTACCGGCACTCGCTGTATCCCGGAGGGCTGACGGTGACAAGCCTCGAGAAGATGCTTGCTACTTATCCCACTCGTGTGATCGAGCACGCCGTTCACGGTATGCTGCCCAAAAATCGATTGGGGAAAGCCATGATCAAGAAGCTCAAGGTCTATGCAGGGGCTTCTCATCCCCATGCGGCGCAAAAGCCAGAAACGCTATCGCTGTAGACCTGGCTGTGGTGGAGATCGTTTGACAGGGTGGCTCGTTAAAGAGGATATCTGAGGAGGAACATCAGTGAGTTCGCAGTACTTCTATGGCACTGGCCGGCGCAAGACTTCTGTCGCACGTGTGCGACTTTACCCCGGTGAGGGAGCATTCGTCGTCAATGGCAAGCCGGCGAACGAATACATGACCCGCGAAGTGGACTTGGCCGCGGCCATGGAACCCCTCAGGGTTACGGGCAATGAGGGCAAGTTCATGATCTCCATTGTGGTGGCCGGTGGCGGCATTACAGGCCAGGCTGGCGCGATGCGACACGGGATTGCGCGCGCGCTCGTGGTGGCTAATCCCGAGTGGCGACCTGTTCTGAAGAAGGCGGGTCTGCTAACGCGAGATCCGCGGGCCAAGGAACGGAAGAAGGCTGGTTTGAAGCGGGCGCGCAAGGCCCCTCAGTACACCAAGCGCTAGAACGGACTATTTGCCCATTAGGTTTCGCCGGGCAAGTGGATGTACTATGTAGACGAGGCGAGAGCCTAGTGCTCTCGCCTTTTGTTGTTCCTGCCGCCCTCCTCGGGGCAGCTAGAGAATCGAGGAGTAGATAACCAGGCCTGCTGTGATGGCCCACAGACTCAAGTCTGCGAGTAAGGCACGATCGCCCAACACAATATCCTCGGGCGCTCCACCCAGGTTCTTAGTATGGATCAGGTAAAGATAACGGAAAATGCCATAGATGACAAACGGGATTGTGAGCATCATGGTGTGGTTAGCCGGCAGATTCGGTGCGGAAAAGGTGTAGAACATGTACGCCGCCATTGCCGTTGCCGTTACCAGGGATGTCATGTCGTCGATAAAGGCGATGTTATATTCCTGGAGAGCAGAACGATGGCCATTCGCGTTCTCGGAGAGTAAGAGCAATTCGTGACGCCTCTTGTTGATGGCGATGAAAAGCGCCAACAAAATGGTGCATACGTAGAGCCAAGGCGAGAACCGTGTCACCTGTACGACGATGGCCCCCGCGAAAACTCGTAGAACAAACCCCGCTGCAATGGTCATCACATCCACGATGACGATATTCTTTAGGACAACGCTGTATAGGACCATCAGGCCAGCATAAACGACAGTGGCCACACCAAATAGCGGGTGCAGGACGAACGCCACGGGCAGGCTGATGGCCAGAATCACTGCTGCAGCAACCTGTGCGACGACGGGAGCGAGTTGGCCCGAGGCCAGGGGCCGGTTCTTCTTGACCGGGTGTCTGCGGTCCTTCTCAATGTCGGCGAGATCGTTGATCAGGTAAATCGCACTTGAGACCAGGCAGAAAATGGCAAAGGCAGCGATGCTAGCGAGTAGCCTGTTAAGATCTAGGAGCTTACCATCGAAAAAAAGCCCGGCAAAGATAAATACATTCTTAGCCCATTGCTTGGGGCGCATTGTTCTATAGAGAGCGCGGACCACAGACAGCCTCCGGTACATGATGCCGCTGATATTAGTTGATTCATTGCTAGAGGTCAAACCCCTACGGTACCAATAGGGTCGGTTCCCGGGGAGAGAGCCCGTCGGGATCGTTGACCTGCGCGCCTGATGGAGCCGCCACAGGTCCTTCAAGCAATGGATCGTTGGTATCATGGATCCAGCGATCGAGCCTGGCTCTCATGCTCTCGAGGGTCGCTCGCTGAGCGGGTGTATCAGCCAGATTACGGGTCTCGCTGGGGTCAAATACTAGATCGTAGAGCTGCTCCTGAGGCACAATGGTGTTGCGCCAGCCATGTTCTAGCCAGAGTTCCTTGCTGGGGCTGTCATCGCAGTTGGGAAGCACAGAGGTTTGCCTGTCGCCGTAGCGCCGGATGTATTTCCAGCGCCTAGTCCGGACGGCCCGTTGAGGTTCATAGGCGGCGTGGTATGTCACCTCGGCAAAGAGCTCATCTCTGACCTCATCCGATTGGCCAGTTACCCAGGGCAGCAGGGAGTGGCCATCCAACCATGATGGAGAATCGACTTGCGCGAGATCGCAGAGGGTAGGAAAGATGTCGACCTGAGAGATCAGGGCATCACACACTCGGCCCCCACTAAAGCCGTGTGGGCCCCGCACAATCAGCATCACGCCGATGCCCGAGTCCGTCAGGTTGCACTTGCAGCCGGGAAAGGCAACGCCGTGGTCGGTGGTGCAGATCACCAGGGTGTTTTCGGCCAATCTACTATGCTCCAGTGATCGCAAGACTCGATCCATACCCCAGTCTAGTTGTCGTGCACTGGCCATGTAGGCAGCCATGTCGCCTCGCGTTTCCGGAAGATCTGGCAACGACGTGGGAGGGCGTATGTATCGTGCATTTTCCGGAGGCTGTCCTTGAGGAAACTCACGATGTGTCTCGAAAAAGCCGACAGAGGCGAAAAAGGGCTCAGAGGGCGCATGACTGAGGAAATCGACAGCAGCCGGTGCCACGTCTGCAGCGCGGCTGCTCGGAAGAGGAACGATGTGGTCGTAGCCGATCGTCCGCGCATCTCGAGCCTCATGCTGTACCCCGATGAGGGTAGACACATAACCCGCCGTACGCAGTGTGTGCACCAGGTGCTGGCGATAGTCGGTCAAGGCAAAGCCACGGTGCGCGAGACCGATCATCCCACTGCTATGAGCCCAGCGTCCGGTCAGCAAGCTGGCGCGGCTGGGCGAACAAGTAGGTGCCGCACAAAAAGCCTGTCGAAACAGGATACCTTCCTCTGCTAGGCGCTGAATGCTGGGTGTTGGGACGGCATATCCGTAAGGCTGCACATATCGACCCGTATCATGCGAGTGCATGTATAGAATGTTGGGACGTGACACCCTATCCTCCTTGGGATGGCTATAGAGTTTGCTGTAGCAACCTTCCGCGCCTATTCGCGCGGCGCGCGGCGCGCATTACGAAAGATGAGATAGACACCGACCACAATCAAAGCCACAGGCCAGAGATACTGGAAACTGCGATAGCTCTGCATTCCTACAATGACCGCCAGCACGAGCATGACGGCGGCTGGAATGATAGCCCACTTCATCTGGCCCAAGGGGGTAGGTAAGAGGTAGACCAACAGGAAAGTGAGGCCCATGCCCAGGAAAAAGATCGTTCCAGTATCCATGGCGGGGAACACCATGTCGGAGATGGTTACTGCTGCTAGTGTGATGAGGACGCCAGCCGGGATGATCGACCACCAGAGCGATCGGTTAGCCACATAGATAGCCCAGAAACCCAGCGACAAGGCGCCCAGAAACATGGGCCCGCCCCAGCCAGACAGGGATTCCGAGACACCTTGCGTGCCCACCACGAGAGCCAAGCCCAATAGGGCAAAGCCAGGTATTGCGGCCCACCAGCGTTCCTGATTGTTTTGCAGGAACAGTGCCAGGAAGACCAAACCCGTAACAGCGAAAATGCCCGCCCAGATCAACCCCGTTACCTCGGCTAGCACACCGAGGCTCTGCAATAGCAACAACACGCCCCCGACGATTAGTAGAATCCCCCAGATCAGTGCGCTCTCGAAGCGTTTCATGGTGAACTTTCCTTTCCTCTTGTAGAATGCCGACCTAGTCGGCTCTTGTCTCGATGCTTATGCTGATCCGGTCCGATGGCCATTCCCGGCGCGGCCGTGTCGCCAGCTGAGACGTGCCTGGTTAGGCTTTCCCCAGCTCGTGAGTCAGGTCACAGTAAAGACGCACTCTCGAGACGGGGGTTTCCGGTGTGACTGGGCTGCCGAGGCTCATCACGAATCGTCCCTTATTCCGCCGCCCTGCTGCAACCTGCCGTGCGATCTCGATACGCAAGGCCTGCTCAGTACCGTGGGCCAGCAAATCGATGGCATCCAGGTTACCCAAGACTGCGCAACGTCCCTCGACGCGATCCACAACGTCTTCAATGTCAATAACAAAACCCTTTTTGCTCTCTTCGAATGATAGTGCATCGGCCCCCACATCCAGTAGGTGATTCCACTTGCCGGTGGGGTCGCCGCAAAAGTAATAGATGCTGTTCATGCCCGCGCTGCGTATAGCCTCAACCAGCGGCCGCACATATGGCACGACAAGTGTAGCAAACGCCTGAGGGCTAATCATATCCGTCAGGCACTCTTCTATCCATATGCCGGAAGCCCCGGCATCGGCAGCCTCTTGGATTACGACGAGGCAGCCCTCCAGGTTTCGTGCACAGGCGTAGCGTACCAGATCGGGTCGGTCCACAATCATCGTCATCATCCCCTCGAATCCCCACAATTGGTAGCAGATCCAGAGAGGTGAGGAAACGCTGCGGGTCGGGTACATCCCTGGCCCAAACTCCTCAACCATAGCGTGGGCCAGATCGTGCCTCCCGTCACGGCGGGCGCGATCTGGGCGATTTGGTGGCGGCAAGGGGACCACTTCATCGATCTCGGCTCTTGTGATGGCCAGTTGCCTTGGGTGTACGGACTCTGACGTGCCATAAGCTGTCCAACCACCGATCGTGGGTCGTAGGAGTCTCTTGCGCCGGCCGGAACGTTCATCCACCAACTCGGCATTCTCGGCGTTGCTGCGCACCTGCAGATGCCTGCGCTCTGCTCGGGGGTAAAAGGATGGCAGCTCAAACCAATCCTGTCCTGTCTTGATGATCACATCACGCCGCCACTGCATCTGCAGCTCAATATCGGGCGCGCGCTGGTACCACCATGGACAGGTAGTCAACTGGTCCCAATGGTCTCGGATGTAGATTCCTTCGTAGCAGATCACCGCCCCGAAATCTCTGGCGCCGTCCGGCGCAAAGGCAGTTTCGATCTTGGCTCTGCCGGTCATCACCATGTTAACCTCACGAACATCTGAGCCCACGCAAACCCAAGTGCAATGGAGACGCGATTTCAACACAACCAACGATCATCACTACGGACTTGTCGGGCTTTTAGGGTAAGGGCATTTTCCGCCAGGTAGCGCCATTATCCTCACTGATGAGCATGGTATGGCTCGCCGCGCTCGCCATATATTCCGAGATTGCCAAATATACGGTCTTGGGTACCCGAGCATCCACGGCCAGAGCTCGCACAGCACCATATGCCAGGGTAGGCTGAGTTGGCCAGCGCAATGGCACTTGCTCCCAATCAATGTCCGCACTATTGGCTGCATAGGCATTGTCGGACTGACGCAGATTGAACTGTCGCTCATTATAGTAATAAGCGTCGCATCCCACATAGAGCCGTCTCAGGTCGGGATCAAAAGCCAGGCCGTAAGGCAAACAGCCGGATCCCCATTGTGCCCCAACGTCTAGTTGTTCCCAGTGACCGTCTCGTCCTCCGCGAAACAAGGTGCCCAGAGGCCACCCAAAGCGCCCTGCGTAGCGGACGTTGGCAAAGAAGATATTGGGATCGACCGGGTCGATGACAATTGAGCTGACGCCGGCGCCCGGGCCGCTGAACATCCCGTCATCGGCCCTGCCCCAAGTCCGCCCACGATCCTCACTCCTGAGCACAATGGCGTCGTACTCGGTGCTGTAAGGGACCCCCGCCCAAAGGGTGTTAGAATCGAGCAGATCCACTGCCAGAGCCAGAGCCTTGAGCGTATGCACAAAAGCCCAGGATTGCTCCCCTTCACGACGATAGATGCCCTCACTGGTCATGAGATACATCGTAGCGGGATGGCGATAGTCAATAGCTACCGCCGTTGCCCTGGCCAGCACATCGATCCCTGTCATCTCCACCGGCTGCCAACTCTGTGCATGGTCTGTGCTCAAGTGGAGCCTGTCCTCGATGACCGCATACAAACGTGGGGGATCATCTGGCGTCACAACCAGGCTTGTTACATAGGGCCACGACGCTTCGGGGACGACGGTTGTCACCTCCTGAGGCAACTGAGGGGGGGGAGTGGGTGTCGGGCTGGGCGTTGCCACCATGGCCATCGGAGGGCTGGCTGTAACTGCTGGTATGGGGCTAGCTGTATTCGAAGAGGCTATGGTCGGGACCGCGAAAGTGAAGGTCGGGGAAGGCGTGCTCATCATCGTCACAGTGAGCACCGGGATGGGCGTCGACTCTGGCGCACGAGTTACCACGAGCGGCGCTATGGTCGATAGAGGACGAGCGGTAGTTGGTTGGGGTACCTCGCTCGTCGGTCGAGGAGGTGTCGTTTGAGAGACGGGGACGCATCCCATCGCCAATACCGCGAGCACAATGGTACCAAGCATGGCTTTGCGCATCTGGAGAGCCTCCATGGCGCTAGATATACTGAGTATTATCTTTCGTCTAGGCTGCTCAGAACCATCTGCCCTGCTGCGTTGGGCGAGTAAGTGACCCATCCTTGGGGGATATCGTTGCCCACCACCATCCTTTGTCGATCCATCTGTTCCCAGATGATCTGAAAAGGCACGGTACCGGGCACCCACTTTTCGGCAATCAATACGCCATGGCCCGGCAAGATGGTAAACACGGTTTGCCGTCGATCGGAGGGGTTCCGTAACGCTTCCGACTGCGCGAATGCCTGCTCAATGCCTCGGGCTTGTGCTTCGGTGGCACAAGAAACGGGGTAGTGAAAGTAGGGTGTATCCAGGGGCACATATTCGACCCACTGTGGATCATAGGAGGCTATAGCCCTGTGACCATGGAGCTTGGAGCGCACAACCGGGCCTGTGTGGGGCAACCCCATGGCGGCCAAGGATACAGTGGGCAGCACGCGATCGATGGCCATCATCTCGACCGCCTCAGTAGAAGGCGAATGATTGGCGTGGCCTTCTACGTGGCGTACAAGAGCCCCCCGACCATCGGGCCGAATGCCGACAATGACAGCCAAATCGTCCACGCCGATTTTGTCCTTGTCTACAGGTCGTGCGCTTCCCGTTACCGTGGCTACAAGGGCGCCGAGTGTGGGGTCCCATGTGGCAAAGCATCCCTCGCTATACTGGTTGGCGATGGCATCTGCTACCATCGGCGCTTGTACCAAGTCCGCAATTCGTATCATCTCAGTAAAGAAACCGCGTTCACCGAGGCGCTGTCCAGCCTGAATCATAGCTCCAGGGGTCTCCAGGCTTTCCCATGTATCCCGCGGGACCATGCCTGAAACGACCTGGTGATTGGCGATTTCGTGAGTGCTCAGCGCCGTCACCATGCGTAAAACCAAGTCGTCGTAGCAGGTCTCCGGATCGTCAGCATCGGTCCTTGGGTGTGCTCCCACGAGATCCAAGGTATAGAAGGATTGCGGATGGTCGTCGCCCACGACCAACAAGAGGCGGATGCATTTGGTCTGAGACTGTAGTAACCTCACCAGGGCCAACATCGGCCCCCCACGCCGTCCTTGCTCTAGCAGAACATGATAAGCCGTCACACGAAGCCCGGGAAAGTCGAAATGCGCTGGATCCGGTGGATCTTGGGCCAAAGCAATCTGAAGATGCTCCAGAACCTCCTGGAACTGGGAAGGGGTCATGTGCACCAGCGTATACACCGTGGGTGTATGGGGCAGGCGGAATCGGCGGCGCGCCGTGAACATAGGTGCGTCGCGCCAGGACAGGGGTTCGCCATACCGCGCCGTGGACAGTATGAGATCCGTCTCATCGTCGGGGTCCGGCCGAACGCGATGCCC
>CAYQDH010000016.1:25017-25873 GCA_964416075.1 uncultured Anaerolineales bacterium
TTTTTGCAGAGTGTCTAGCAGGATGCTGGCAACCTGATCCAGCAAAGGTGTGCTCGGCCCAGGCACCCATGCGGCGGTGATACAGCGTAACCACGAATGGATGGGCTTGGTGGTCGTTGTGGACAAGGCCATATTCATCTAAGGTTCTACCCCTCAAAAAGTCGGTTCGGTTCCTGATGCTGGCTAATAGCTACGCGCCTCTCTATCTAGAAGGACCAACCCTTGGCGGCGCTATCGCTGAGGTGCTTTGCTATCTAAACACCCTATCAGCATGACTGTTGCGCCTGAATAGACATTTTAACCCAAGAAAGCAAAAACCGGAAACCCAGTGATTGGGTTTCCGGTCTTGTGGGGCAACTCCTGTGGTTATTGTGGCCTGATCTCAACGTTAGCGGTCATGTTCCACCGCAACCGGGGATCCTGTTCCTCGGGGGCGACGATGACAGTGAAAGTGATATCGCCGCGCTTGTTCTCGCCCAATGCCTTGATGCGCGTGACCTTGCCGCGCAACTGTAAGTTGTCGATAGCGTCCAAGCGCACAACGACCGGGTCACCCTCGCTCAAGCGCAACACATTGAGCTCGGTTAGGTCGGTGGTCTCGATTTGCCAAACGGATAGATCGGCCACCTGCGCCAGGGGCTCTCCAGGGACGGTGTATTCGCCGACCTTGGCCTCCAGTGCTACCAGGGTGCCTGCAAAAGGCGCTCTCAGTTGCGCATTGGCCAGTGCAGCCTGGGCGCGCTGTACCGCGGCCGTGGCCTGATCGACCTGCGCTTCGGCGATCGCTATATCTTCCGCCAGGGCGGTCTTTTGTGTGCGAGCCAACTGTGCTTCAGCTTGGCGAACCCCAGCTTGT
>CAYQDH010000017.1:0-3389 GCA_964416075.1 uncultured Anaerolineales bacterium
GGCACGGAGGCTACACAGAGATCAAAGAGGGGAAAAGAAAGAAGGGACGAATATCCATTGACGTCCTTTTCTCCTCCTCTTTCCTCCGTGTTCTCCGTGTAGATCTCTGCGGTCTCCGTGATTCCTCTTATCTATTGCTCCGTTGCCTCATGATCTCGAAAGCGAGCACCGCAGTCGCTGCGGCGGTGCCCAGCGACACGGGCCAGCGCCGGCCATAGGGGATCTCCAGGCGCAGGTCAGCGCGCTCTACTAGGGGCCGGCTGAGGCCCCGCTTTTCCCCGCCGATGGCCAGGAAAAGGGGCACAGCCAGGTCCGCGTCAAAGATGGAGACAGAGCGGCCTCGGGCGGCCACAGCCACCTTGAGCCCGCGTGCGCTATAGAACTCGGCGGCATCCAGCGCCGTCTCGGCGATGGCCGTAGGGATCAGCTCCGACGCGCCGCCGGAGGAGCGCACCACGGTGCTGGCCGCGCTCATCCAGTTACGCGGCCTGAGTACCAGCCCGTCCGCCCCCGCTGCGTACAGCGAGCGCACGGCCGCGCCAAAATTAAAGGGGTCCTCGATGCCATCCAGCATCACGATCAGCGGCCTCTCCTTGTGCGCGACCAAGTCATCCAGCGCCACGAAGCGGCGCGGGCCCACCTGGGCGATGACGCCGCCGTGGGTCTGCCCCGTCACCTGCGCCTGGATCACCCCCGGTTCCACGCGCTGCACGCGGATACCCAGCGCCCGGGCGCGCCGCTCCAACTCCTGCACGGGGCGATCCAGGCTGTCCACGCTGATCTGGATGCCATAGAACTCGCGACTCTGCGCTTCCATGGCCGCCGTGATAGAGATGTGCCCCTCCAAAATGGCTCGTTCCATCTCCTCACCCAAGCTGCTACCTCCAAGGGGGAAAGAGATCACCGCCAAGACGCTAAGGACGCCAAGGTGTTCTTTTCTGTCTCAAACAGGCCACTGACTTGGTCAAGCAAGCCCAGCTTTTACCAAGAGAACGCTTACAGACCCTCTTCCCTTGGCGTTCTTTGCGCCTTGGCGGTTCAGTTTCCCTAGAGTACCACGTAGCCCGCGCCTAAGACCTGTTGGGGCGGGGCATCGCATTCCAGCTTGATCACTGTCACCCCGGCGATGGCGTCGGGCGACTGCGCGGGCAAGCCCTTGAGCACGAGGCGATTGTCCGTTTGCTCGAAGGCGATCGGCGCACCGCCATCCAGGAAGGAGGCCTTGTTCACCTTAACGCGCAGTCCGCCGATGGCCAGCTCGTGGCCGGGCCAGCGGTTGCACCAGAAATAGGCCGTGTTGCCCTTGATGGACCAGGTTCCCGTGGGCACCCACTCCATGCGTCCATCGGCGCGGTCCATCTTGCCATAGAATGCTTCTCCGTTCTTGGCCGTCCATTGGCCCACGGGCAGCAGGCGCTCTGTGGCCTCCTCGGGCACCGAGCCATCGGGCTTGGGCCCGATGTTGAGCAGCAGGTTGCCCTGGCCAGCGGCGGCCGTGCGCAGCATGCCGATCACCTCGCGCACGGGGCGCCAATCGATGGCCGATGGCATATAGCCCCAGGAGCCGTTGAACGTCATGCAGGCTTCCCAATCGCGTCCCTGGCCCGCTGCGGTCACGTGCTCCTCCGGCGTGCCGAAATCCTCGTCCAGTTGCGAGCGGTTGTTGATGATGATGTGCGGCTGGAGCTCGCGCACCATGGCGTTCATCTTGGCGCTCTCCCACATGGCGGGCGTGCGCAGCGGCCAGGAGACGTCGTACCACATGATGTCGATGTGCCCATAGTTGGTGCACAGCTCGCGCACGCAACCCTGGGTGAAATCGAGAAAGCGCCGCCGCGCCGCGTCGTCGGTGGCGCAGCGCGCGCCATCGGGGTGGTGCCAATCCATCAGGGAATAGTAAAAGCCGATCTTGAGGCCGAACTCGCGGCAGGCCTCCACGTACTCGCGCACCAAGTCGCGCCCGGGACCGTGCTTGGCCGCGTTATAGTCGGTCTGCTGGGTATCCCACAGGCAGAAACCCTCATGGTGCTTGGTGGTCATCACCATGTACTTCATCCCCGCCTTTTTGGCCAGGGCGGCCCATTCCCGCGCCGGGCGCTCCTTGGGATGCCAGGAATCGCCAAGCTTCTCGTACTCGGCCACGGGGATGCGTTCGCGGTTCATCACCCATTCGTGGCGTCCGAGCTGGGCATAGAGGCCCCAGTGCACAAACATGCCAAAGCGCGCCTCGCGCCACCAGGCCATGCGCGCGTCGCGCGTGGCGGCTGCCTGCTGGAAATACGATTCTTCGCTCATTCTAGTGTGTTCCTTTGTCCTACTTGCTGGCCCAGAGCATGCCCCGGCGCACGATCTCGCGTGCTTCGGGCACCTGGAAATCGGCGGCTACGTGGCCCAGAGAGCAATAAAAGACGCGCCCCTTGCCCCACATGCGCTTCCAGGCCACGGGCATCACCGTGCCCTCGATCCAGGGAGCGTGCTGGCCGCCAAAGGTGGTGGTGGCCAACACCTCGTTGGAGGGGTCCGTGTGCATGTAATACTGCTCCGAGTGCATGTGGAAATCGCTCATACCGGCCACGATGGGGTCCTGCGGCTTGCAGATCTGCACGTCATAGTCGATCACCCCGCCCGGATGGGCCACCCACTGCCCGCCCACCATGAACTGGTAATCCACGTTGTTGCGGAAGGAATCGCCCATCCCGCCGTGCCAACCAGCGACTCCCACGCCGCCCTTGATGGCCTCCAGGAGCCCTTGCTCCTGCTCTCGGGCGATGGAGCCCATCGTCCACACGGGGATCACCAGGTCCAGGGCGCGCATCTTGTCCGCATCCAGGTACGCGTCCAGGGTATCGGATATCTCTACGGCATAGCCCGCATCTTGCAAGAGGGGTGCAAAGACATCGACACACTGCTTGGGCTCGTGGCCGAGCCACCCGCCCCACACCATCAACGCTGACTTCATCGGTCTGCCTCCTGTGCATTGGCTTGTTGGGATCACCCTTTGGGCGCACCCAAAGGGGTGAGCATCCATCCTGTGGATGGACAGCGCCTATGATACTCGGTTTGTGTGCAACCTGCCAGTCTCATAGCAGAGCCGTCGGGCTCTGGCCCTGTGCCGCACCTTTGCCAGCTTGCGCCTGTGCCAAGGAGACGGTGTAGCCGCGTGGGGATGGATTGGGTTGGCGCGGAAGGGGAGCGTTAGGGACTGCTGGCCTGCGTGGCCAGGTCTTTCAGGAGTTCCTGGGCCTCCACCAGGTCGGGCGCATCGAACCCCTCGCGGAATGTGGCATAGATGGCGGCCAGCGCGTCCCGCGCTTCGCTCGACCGGCCCTCGTCAGCCCACAGCCGCGCCAGGCTCACCGTGGCCCGCAACTCCCACAGGCGCGTGCCTT
>CAYQDH010000017.1:3399-25547 GCA_964416075.1 uncultured Anaerolineales bacterium
GTGCCTTGTTGCCGGGCGATGTCGAGGGCGCGCCGAAAACACGCTTCGGCTTGGATGCATCGCTCTGCTCGCCGAGAGAGAACCTCGGCTGCAACGGCGCCGCCAAGGGTGTCCGGTCCGCCCTGGAGCAGGATCTCTCCTCGTAGGCGCCATATCTCGGCATCGAACAAGTGGGCGCCCGTTTTCTCGCTTTGGGAGAGGGCCTGCTCGACGATTACCCATGCCTGGCCCGTCTCGCCAGCCTCGAGATAGGCCTCCGCCAGGAGGACGAGTTGCACAAAGCGAAACAACAAGTTGGTCGATTCCCGTAGCACGCTCAGGCTGGCCGTGATGCGCTCGATCCCCTGCCGGATCCGGCCGGCCCGAGCCTCGGCCCAGCCCAGGATCGTGTCGCAGAGTGCGCGGAACTCGGGCATGTCTGCGCCCCCCATGATCTGGCTTGCCTCCCGGGCCCGCTCTCGGGCCCGGCGCTCCTCGTGACACAGTGCATAGAATAAAGCGGCTCGCACATGGACCACACCGGCCATGAGTAGGGTGTGCTCGTCCGCGTCGGAGACCATCCGTGCCGTGTGCTGCCGCGCCTGATCCAGGTCGCCCCTGAGCAGGAGCACTAGGGCGGCGGCGTTTTCGGCGTGCGGGCTAATGATCGCCATCTCCTCTGCCGTGAGCGGGTGGGGCGGGTTCAGGCGTATCTGCAGCGCAGGCGACGCGTGTTCCCAGGCCTGGGAGATGTCTCCCTGTAGCGCGAAGGAGAGGGCTAACAGGGTATGGGCGGAGGCGACGAATAGAGGAGCCTGGGCGCGCTCGGCGGCCAGGAGCAGCTCGCGGGACAGATCGGTGGCGCGCTCGAACTCGCCGCACGTCTGAGTCATGTCGGCCAACCCTCGCAGGACGAGCAGCAAAGCCGGGGTAGACCAGCCCATCTGCTGCCCCAACTCGTACGCTCGCTCGCAAGCGTGCCGCCGCTGGGGCGCGCCCCAGCCCAGGGCATAGGCGAGTGCGTCCGCCAGGGACATCTGCAGCGCCAACTCCAGCTCGGATCGCTCTGTGGTGGCGGGCAGATTCGACATCAAGGCCAGTGCGCGCTCATAACAGGCGATGGCCTCGTGCTGCGCTCCAAGCTGCGCCTCCAGCCGTCCCGTCTTCAGCAAGTACTTGACGGCCTGGTCAGCCTGGCCTGCCTCCTCAAAGTGCCACGCGAGCTGCCCGGGACGCGGTGGCGCCCGCTTGCCGTACAATTCCTCGAGCGCCACACCAACGGCTCCATGTAGCTGCATGCGCGTCGCGGGGTCCAGGCGCCCGTAGAGGTAATTCTTGAACAGGCTGTTGCGAAAGCGGTAGCGCGCCAGTTGCCGGCCACCCACCCTCACCAGGCTGGCTGGTCTAACCAGGTGCGCCTGCCGCGCCAGGGGACCGGACAAGTCGGCGATGACCGCCTGTTCAGAGAGGCCCAGCACGCGGGCCAGCACTTCTGCGTAGAACTCGTCACCCTCGACGCTGGCCGCCTCCAACAGCGCTTGCTGCGCCGCCGTGAGTTGCCCGATGCGCTGGGAGATCGCGCCTTCGGCGCGGGGCGGGAGGCGACCCCAGTCCAGGTTGGGATCCTCGATCCAGCGACCCTGCCCATCGCGCACCAGATCGCCGCGCTCCTGCATGGCCCGCACCAGCTCGACGGTAAAGAGCGCGTTGCCGCCGGTGTGGCGGGCCAGGGTGTCGCGGAAAGAGGCTCCCAGGTTGTTGGGCCAGCTATCGAGGTAGGCATCCACGAAGCGGCGGGCCTCGACCTGACCCAGGTCCAGCCGGATATCGCCCCACTGGCGTTGGAACTCGTCGGCGATCTCCGCCAAGGGTAGCGTCGAGGGTGCAGCCCCGGGATGTGGCTCGCGGGAGTAAGTCGGGGCTAGCTCAACGGGACGGTAGGCGCCGATGATCAGGATGCGCCCCCCCGGGCTGCTGGCGCTTGGTAGGTGGCGCCCCAGGTAGAAGAGCATGTCCAGCGATGGGGCATCCGACCATTGCAGGTCATCGAGCACCAGAATCACCGGTCGGCGCTGCGCGATGGTCCGCAGCGTCCGCGCTCCCTGCTCGCAAAGCGCTGCTTGCTGCATGCTGGCAGTTCCGAGACCCTCGGCCTGTGTCGCCAGCGCTTCCAGGCGCGACAGCCAGATGGCGCCGTGCGGGGCGCAGGCCCTTGCCCGGGTTACCAACTCGGGGTCGCTCGCCAGCAAACGCACCAGGTCGGGTCCTTGCTGTACCACAGCCTCGAGCGTCAGGGGCAGGGCCGCCTGCAACCGCCGCAGGTGGCCGGAGCTGATGACGCCCTCTGGGTCCCCCATCAACATCTGCACGACCTCGCGGAAGGGATGGTAAGCGTTGCCTGCGCCGCTATACGCGCTGCAACGTCCCACGACCACCACCAGGTCCTTGTGCGCGACCATGGCCCGCCGGGCGAACTCCTCCGCCAGCGCGGTCTTGCCCGCCCCCGCCTCGCCGGTGATCAGGACGACTCGCCCCTCGCCCGCCAAGGCCCGCGACAGGTAGTCTGTGAGCTTGGCCAACTCCTCCTCACGGCCCACCAGGAGCGGGGGGGCCCCATCCTCTATGCAATCGGGTTGCGCCGGTGGAATGTCGTCATTCCATGTGGAAACCCGAGGTGGGGTGGATGGCCCGGGGGACGTCTCGTCGCGGATGCTGTTGAACACGCTCGTGGTCTCGGGCGCTGGCTCTGTGCCTAGCTCTCGCATCAGGAGCTCCTGACACTGCCGGTACTGAGCGAGGGCTTCGCTGCGACGTCCCAGGAGGGCCAGGAGGCGCATGATCTGCTGGACGGCCTCTTCCTGCCAGGGCTCCAGCGATAGGACCCGCCGAGCGTAGGCCAGGGCCTCCTCGTAGGCGCCACGCCCCTCATGAAAGGTCACCAGCGCGTTGAGGGCCAGGAGCATCTGCCGGTGATAGTGCTCGCGCTTGAGGAGCATCCACTCCTCAAAGGCGGCGCCATCGCCCCGCGAGGCGCTCCCCGCGCTAAAGCCATCCAGGAAGGGGCCGCGATACAGCGCCACGGCTGACTGCAGGGACTGTCCATCTTCCGGCGAGAGGACGGCGGATGGTCGCTTGGGGATGACCTGCGTGGCCTTTTCCAGGGCGGCCACATCCAGCCAGTAGTCGGCCTGGGGGCTGAGTTGGATCGTTTCGTGGTCGATGAGCAGGAGTGGCGAGGGGCACACATCGCCGCCGAGCCCAGCTCGGCCCAAATCGGGGCTGCGCTCCGCGTCGCCGAGCGCTCGCCGCAGGCTTTGCAGGGCCTGCCGCAGGCTGTTGCGGGCGGCATGTTCGGCATGGTCGGGCCAGAATAGGCCGGACAGCGCCTCGCGACAGTGCGGACGGGCGCCCTCTACGGCCAAGTAGGCTAGCAGGGCTTGCGCTTTCTTGGAGGTCAGCTCCAGAGGTCGATCCTGTGACGACTTGGCCTGAAAGGGTCCTAACAATAAAAGTGATAGCCTCACCGTTACCGCTTCTCTCACCGCGATGGTCTATGGTCAGTACGTCGCTTTGCGGTCGACCACACTCACCAGGGGCTCGCCCCGCACAAAGCGCCCGAAATTCTGGCGAAACACCTCCATGTCTCGGGAGCCCCGGTTGGGCGAATTGCCGGCCGTGTGCGGCGTCAGGATGACGTTATCCATCTTCCACAGCGGGCTCGATGCCGGCCAGGGCTCGGTGGGCATCACGTCCAGCCCGGCTCCGGCGATCCATCTCTCCACCAGCGCCCGCTCCAGGGCGGCGCCGTCGACCACGTGCCCACGCCCGATGTTGATCAGCAGCGCGCTCTTTTTCATGGCCCGTAGCTGCGCCTCGCCAAAGGAGCCCTGCGTCTCGGGCGTGTTGGGCAGGATGAGCACCACCACGTCGGAGCGCTGCAACAACTCCTCGCGTCTCTCCGGCCCCCACACTGCCTCCACGCCCGGCGGGGGTGGCGCAGGGTGCGCCCTGATCCCCAGTACCTTCATCTCAAAGGCCAGCGCACGCTTGGCCAGGGCCTGTCCCACGGAGCCAAAGCCGATGATCCCCATGGTAAGCCCGCGCACCTCGCCTATGTTGAGCCGGACCGGGTCCGGTCGGAACAGCTCCGGGTGCCAGCCATCGAGGCGCGCTGCTTTGCCGATGCCCCGCGTCACCCCGAGCAAGAGGGCAAAAGCATGCTCGGCCAGCAGGTTGGCCACGCTGAAACCCTTGCCCGAGGTAAAGATAAAATCGCGGTCGAACACATGGGGACCCAGCAGCTCGTCCACCCCGGCGCTCGAGGTGTGCACCCAGCGCACCTTCACGGCGGCATCGATGATCCGCTTAAAGGTATCCCCCGAGCCGCCGCCATAGCTGCCCGTCAGGATATCCGCGTCGGCTACCTCTCGTATCAGGCTGTCCAGATCCTTGGCCACCACGATCTCCAAGCCCGGCGAGAGCTCGCGGAACTCGGATTCGACCTCAGCGCCCAAGGGACGCGTCGTTACCAGTTTCATAGCACATTCTCCAGATTAGGATAGTCTCATGGCGACCGAATCGCCTGCTTGTCACCCTGACCTGCGCTCGCTGCGAGCGCCTAGGGAAGGGTCTCCGCCAAGCAGACGGGGGTCCTTCGCTCCGCTCAGGATGACAGGACCACACGCCTCTGCGGTACAGTCCGGGCCGCCGGGGTTCAGGGAAGGGGACCGAAGCAGGCCCGCCGGAGGGCGGTTCTGAGAGCCGCCCTCCGAGCCATTCTACTTGAATGCCGCTGTGCTGTAAACGTTGCACGGCGGTGCGAGCAATTTACGGCAAGGGCTTGTCCATGATGGCCTGGAGATCTGCGTCCAGCTTGTCCATCCCGGCCTGGTCATACGGCTTGTCGCCGTACAGCATGGCCTGCCACTCGTTGTTATAGTAGTCGTGGAACTCGGCGCGCCGGGCATTGGTGGGCACTGGGATCACACCGGCCGTCTCTGAAGTGAGATTGGCCCACGACTTGGCCACCCCCTCGTGGATGGGGTTCGCCGCCCATACCTCGGGATCGTTCCAGGCCTTGACGACCGAGCCCGGGCCGATGTTCTTGTTGATGGCCATCCACTTGGCCGCCTCGAACGAGGTGAGCATCTTCACGAGCTGCCATGACTCGTTAGGGAGCTTGGTCTTGCCATAGACGACATAGGCATTGATGGAGGGTGTGGTGCCCAGCGCGAGGCCGCCGCCGTGCGGCATGGCGCACGATGCGAGGTTGAATTTGCCGGCCACGGAATCCTTGAACCCGACCCACATGTTGTTGGGCGAGTTAAAGACCATCGCCAGCATGCCCGAGTAGAACATGGACTTTTGGTCCTTGAGGATCTGGTCTCTACCGGGGCAGATCTTCCACGTGTTGACCAGGTCAGACATCCACTTGTGCGCGTCCATGGTCTTGGCTTCGGTCAGGTTGCACGTTTTGCGGTCCCTGCCAATGATATCACTGTTGAAGGTGCGCGAGAGCGCCTCCATGGTCCACTCGTCGGCGCCCATGTGCATGGCAAAGCCCTGCTCGGGCATCTTTTCCTGGATCTTTTGGCACAGGCTGACAAAGTCGGGCAGGGTCATCTCGGGGGTTGGCACGCCAAAGCCAAAGCCATCCAGCATCTCCTTGTTCCATCCGCAGACGTTTTGGCCCATGTGCAGGCTTTCGGGGCCGGCGATGAGCTCGCCCTTGGGCCCCAGGCGGCAGGCGTCGAGGGCGAAGGGATAGTAGATGCTCCAATCGATAGCGTCCTTGTCCCCGAGAGGCTCCAGGTCCAGCCACACGCCTTTGGCGCCCAGCTCGGGCAGCATGAGTGGGGTGTGCTGGAAAGCGACATCGGCCATGGTTCCGCCGGCGACCATCGTGGGCACCTTGGTCATCAGGTCGGCCCAAGCTGTGCTCTCGTTCTTGACGGTGATTCCGGGGTTTGCCTTTTCGAATTCGCGGCTGTAGTAGCGGCTGGCCTCCCCGATGGCATCGCCGCGGTCCATGAACCGGAGCTCAATAGCGCCCTTGGCGGCCGGGGCTGCGGCCTCCTCTTTCTTGGCCGTGGGTTGCTCGGCTTTGGGCGCCTCTGCCTTGGGCGCCTCTGCGGGGGCCGCTTGTTTCGGTGCGCAGCCTGCCGCACCAGCGATCAGGGCGCCAGCGCCCAAGAGGGCGACCTGCTTTAGGAAGGCACGTCGAGATTCTGTGAACGACATTCCAATCCTCCTTCTACTGCGCAAACTGTACGCGATGCGATGCATTCGAGGCTCGATGCGAATTGGCCGACGATAGCACGCTCAGTTATTGCTTGCCGTGACCTCCTTCCGGCTACCCCTAGCATAGGCCACAATCTTCCCGCCCTGCTGGACGGGCGGAAAATTGCGGTACAAAGAGCCAATCCGTAGCGCAAGTTGCCAAACTTGCGGGACCTCGCCGGTGCAAGCTCCGCAATTTAGGCAAATTGCGGTACCAAAGAGCTAGCCCTTGATGCCCGACATTACGATTCCTTGTACAAAGTACCGCTGGGCCAAGAAAAACAAGACCACGATCGGCGCCGTGGCCATTACGGATGCCGCCATGAGCAGGTGGGTCGTGGGGATGCCTGGCTGCCCCTCATTGGCGGCAAAGTAGCGCAGGCCCAGGGCGATCGTAAAGTTCTCCGCCGACTGCAGATAGATCAGCGGTCCCATAAAGTCGTCCCACCCGCCGATGAAGGTGATCACAGCGATGGTGGCCAACACGGGCTTCATCAGCGGCGCGAGCACCTGCAGCAGGATGCGCAGCGTGGTGGCGCCGTCGATCGTAGCCGCTTCATCGAACTCGCGTGGCAGGGTCATCACAAACTGGCGCAGCAAAAAGATACTAAAGGCCCCGCCTCCGAACCACGCCGGTACCCACAACGGCCGGATGCTGTTTATCCATCCAAGCTGCTTGTAGAGCAAGTACTGGGGAATGAGGGTCACCTCCGCTGGCAACATCATGGTGGCCAGCGTGATGGCAAAGATGACGTCACGACCTCGCCAGCGAAACCTGGCGAAGGAATAGGCTACGAACGTCGCGGAAATGACGTTCCCCAGCGTAGCCAGGGACACCACAATGACCGAGTTGATGAACCACTTGCCAAAGAGCACCAGCTCGAAGACATGCGGGTAGTTGACCCATTGCGGGACCTTGGGGAACAGGGGCGGCGGGAAAAGATAGACTTCGTCCGCCGTTCTTAACGAGCCGCTAATTGTCCAGAACCACGGAAAAGAGAATACGGCGGCCAGCAGGGTGAGCCCCACGTAGGAACCGATCTTGGACCAGCGACGGCGACGTGAGATGCTACGGAATGTACTGCGCGGGACAGCGACGGTTGAGGTCATTCGCGTTACTCCCCCGTATAAAAGACCCAGCGCCTGGAGAGGCGGAACTGGGTCAGGGTCAATGTGACGACGATGGCCGCAAAGATCCAGGCCAACGCACACCCATAGCCCATCTCAAAGTAGTTGAACGACCAGTTGTAGAGATGGATGGCATAGAACCACGTGGCCCATGAGGGCCCGCCCCCCGTGGCCACATAGGCCAGGGCGAACACCTTGAGCGCGCCGATCACGCCCATGATCAGGTTGAAAAAGAGCGTCGGCGAGATCATCGGTAGCGTTACGTGACGGAAGCGGTGCCATGCCCCGGCCCCGTCCACGTCGGCCGCGTCATAGTACTCTTGGGGCACGCCCTGCAGCCCGGCCAGAAAGATCATCATGCGGTTGCCGCCAAACCCGGCCCACAGGCTGGCGATGATCACCGAGGGCAGCGCCCACTGGGTGCTGGAAAACCACCCCGGCCCTTTGATGCCCACCAAACTGAGGACATAGTTGACCGGGCCGACGACAGGGTGCAAGAGAAAGGTCCACAGGATGGCCATGGCTACGGCGGGGGTTAGGTGCGGGAGGAAGAACAGCGTACGGTAGATGTTGGTGCCCATCAGCTCCTGGTTGAGCAGTAGGGCCAGCAGCAGCGACCCGGCCGTGCCGATGGGGACCACGATGAGGGCGAACTTGAACGTGCGACCCAGCGAGGGCCAAAACTGCTCATCCTCAAAGAAGGCCCGTTTATAGTTCGCGATGCCTTGGAAGACGGGGTTGGAGATCACATCGTACTTGGTCAGGCTGAGGTACAAGGAGACGAGGATGGGCCCCAAGACAAAAATCAAGAGCCCTAGCAGCCAAGGTGCCGCATAGGCGTACCCAAGAAGACATTCTCGGGTCTCGGCTCTGGTGTGGTAGCCGAGTAGCCTAGTCAGGAACGACCGTTTTCGCGGAGCCGTGATGAGCGCGGTAGATGCAGCCACCCGTTCTTCCCTCCTTCTTTGGATCGATGGGCAGAGGCGACCGGAGCACAGCGTGCTACACCCATGCCGGGCTGCATTGACTTGCAGGACCCGACAGGAGGTGTACATCTCACCTTGGCAACACTATATATCCCAAAGCGCGGAATAGGTTAAAGAAAGGAGACGGAGAGGCCGTGCGAGCCACGCCGCCCATGCCGTTCGCGAACGCCACGGAATGCAGTCGCATCCACAATGGCGGATATACTCACATTATAGCAAATCACTGTCCAATTGCAAGGGTTTTTGAGAGCTTTTCCCGAAACTGCGAGGGTCGCCCTCGCTTGCCTGCAGCCCCAGTTTGCGCCACAATCTCCGCCATACCGGGCACGTTCGCAACCCCGGCCCAATCAAGGAGGTCACATCATGATAAGCGAATCGACGATCCGGGTGGCCGTCGTGCAGGCCGCCTCTGTGATATTCGACCGCGAGGCGACGGTGGACAAAGCCTGCCGGCTCATCGGCGAGGCCGCCGCCCAGGGCGCACAGCTGGTGCTCCTGCCCGAAGCGTTCATCCCCGCCTACCCCCGCGGCCTGGGCTTTGGCATGGTGGTGGGGATGCGCACCGAGGAGGGGCGCAGGCTGTGGCAGCGCTACTGGGAGAACGCCGTGGAGGTTCCCAGCCCCGCCACGGAACGCCTGGGCCGGGCCGCTCGCGAGGCGGGCGTCTACCTGGGCATCGGCGTCATCGAAAGCGACCGCTCCACCGGCGGGACCCTCTACTGCACCCTGCTCTACTATGGCCCGGATGGCGCCATCATCGGCATACACCGCAAGCTGAAACCCACGGCGGCGGAGCGCCTGATCTGGGGAGAGGGGGACGGCAGCACCCTGACCGTGCTGCAGACGCCCCTGGGGCGCATCGGCGGCCTCATCTGCTGGGAGAACTATATGCCGCTGGCGCGCATGGCCCTTTATGGCAAAGGGGTGGAGATCTACCTCGCGCCCACAGCGGACGCGCGCGATACCTGGCAAGCCACCCTGCGCCACATCGCCTGCGAGGGGCGCTGCTTCGTCCTGGGCTGTAACCAGTACGTGACGCGCGCCATGCACCCGCCCGAGATGCAGCACCTGCCCGAGCTGACCACCCAGCCCGAAGTGATGTGCCGTGGGGGCAGCGTCATCATCTCGCCCATGGGAGAGGTGCTCGCCGGCCCGCTTTGGGACCAGGAGGGGATCCTCACGGCGGACCTGGATCGCGGGGAGATCGTGCGCAGCCGGATGGATTTCGACGTGGTGGGCCACTATGCTCGGCCCGACGTGTTCCAGCTGATCGTGAACGAGGAGCGGCGGGAGGCCGTGACGTTCTCTACGCTCTAGTCATGCAGCGGTAAATAGATAATCTGGTCCTGAAACTCTGTGGGTAGAATGACGGACCAGATTAGCAGGAGATCATCCAGGACCGCGCTAATGCCGAGTCGCCTTGGAAGCTGGATAATTCCGGGTACATGGCGTCCCTGCGAGATGTGCCTCGCCAAGTGCACAGGCATGGTCGCCCGGTTGTTTGTGACCAGCATGCATGTGTGTGCTTCCGCCCACAGAAGAACATCTCCATCCGGAGTGCCCTTGGCAGGCGCGGGAGGCTCACCGATGGCGTAGATCCGCATACGAGGTTCCTGGCGCAGCAACTCGGACTTGATCCTCAGGGGGATGTGCTCATCGAGGAGGAAGGCGATCTCACTCATGACCCAGTAGCAGCGCGTTGCACTTGCGCATCCCGCCGTTGCGCCATGGCGCGCAGGCGTTGCAAGGCGGCTGACGGGTGGCTCTCTTGCTCCCGTCTCTGGCGGTCCATCTCCTGATCAACAGCGCGCAAATAGGCGTCGACTTGCTCGTGGTGTCTCCAATAGTAGGTCAAGGTCGCATAGACCTGCTCCAAGGTGAGCGACGGATAACGAGCGACGATCTGCTCGGCAAAGAGTCCGAGCTCAAGATAATCGTATAGGATCGTCTCGATCCCCACGCGCGTCCCCTTGACCCGGATATCCAGGGGATCCAGAAATTCCAGATAATCTTCCAGTTGCATGTGATCACTCCGAATAAGCACGTCCATCTAGTCTCAATGGAGGTAGACTCATTATAGACCCCGGCGCCGGGATGGGCAAACCATCGTGAACAGCTACCCGCGTAGCTGGGGCGTGATGCGCGCCGCGAGACTGACTCTGCCCCGCAAGCACTCCCACACGATGGCGCCGCCATCGGCGCTGACCTCCGCCCCCGGCGCGCCCTCCAGCGAGGCGATCGTCAGCCCCTCGGGCAGGCGCACGTGTAGCATCACGCGCACCCCCGGCTCCTTTTCGGGCATGTCCAGATCGACCAAGACGCGTCCCGCCTGCCGATCGTAGAGCAAGGCGTAGGACACGGCGCCCCAGGGAGTGACCACGCCCTGCACGCCCAGTGGCTCGCCGCTGCTCAGCCATTGGCGCGCCGCGCCGCGGGCCAGGTGCAGCGTATCGCCATCCTCCATCACCAGCGCATCCCGGATAAAGCGACTCACCGCCACCGGCGTCCACAGGTGCTGGCGATCCCCCGTGCAGTTGGCCGCGCCCGGCTCCTGGCCTCGCTCCTCGCACCAGGAATAGATCGGCGTGGCGTGGTTGAGCGTGGCATAGAGATAGCCCACCGCGGCATCTCCCTGGTCGCGCAGCAACAAGACCTCGGCCAGGTTGTCCAGGGCGATGGCCACCCATAGGCCGTCGGGCTGCCAGCCCATGTTCACCGGCAGGCCGCCCGGGCTGATGAGCTGTTCCACCTTGCGGATCGTGCCCTCGATCAGCGGGTGATCCGGCGGCAAGAGGCCGCATGGAAAGGCGGCGTTGAGCGCGCCCCAGCGGCTGCCCACGGTGCGCCCCGCCACGCCGGGGATCCAGCGGAACCCCTCTTCGGCGATGGCCCCCCCTTCCAGCGCCCGGAACAGGTCCTCCCGCCCCTGCTCGTAGATGCGTTGCAGGGTCGGCAGGTCCTCCGTCTTGCCCAGGATGGTGGCTGCTTCCAGGGCCAGCGCGTCGGCATAGACGGCCCAGATGTTGTGCGGCAAAAAGACGCCGTAATAGCTGCCATCTTCCCCCAGCAGGCCGCAATCGCCCATCCCACGCGGCAGCAACCCATAGGTGCTGGGCCGGGCGCCCCCCACCTTGTCATTCTGAGCGGAGCGAAGAATCTCCGCAGCGGGCCGGGCGCCCTCCATCTTGTCATTCTGAGCGGAGCGAAGAATCTCCGCAGCGGGCCGGGCGCCCTCCATCTTGTCATTTTGAGCGGAGCGAAGAATCTCCGCAGCGGGCGGCTCGCCCCCCACCTGCACGCGCGTGCGCGCCCGCTGTTGCTCTTGCCATAGGGAGTTGGCCCACATGCGCGGGTAGACCGCCGCCAGATAGGCCCTGTCGCCCGTCAGGCGGTAGTGCTGCATCGCCGCGTGCGACTTGAACCCCGCGGCGGCCCACCACCAGTGCTCCCAGCCGCGCGTGTAGGTCCAGCTGCCGTCGGGCTCTTGCAGGTCGAGGTACACCTGCTGCCCCTCGCCCGCTTGGTCGTGCAGGCCCACCTGGTCCAGCAGCACGTTGACAAAGGTGGATTCGCCCGACCCCGCGGAGCGATAGGCCTCCGTGCCAGGGCAGGTGACGATGTAGCCGTCGAGCCCTGGCTCGCGCATCACAAAGCAATCGGCCAGGCCCGCGTAAAAGGCGTTCCGCACCGCCGCATCGGGGATGTTGATCCGCGCCGCACGCCCGATGAGCTGTTGCCAGGCATCGACCGCCTCCTCGAACTCCCGCGCCCAATCCGTGCGGCGCAGCACCGGAAGGAGGGACTGGTAGGCCCGATACGGGCGCACCAACCAGGCCACGCGCGCCTCGCCCGGGGCCAGCTCCCAGGCCAGGGCAAAGGCCGTCGGCCCGGGCGCCGTCGTTTCGTCGGCGCCCACGGCAAAGATCAGGATGCGGTCGGCGCGCTCCAGCCACCCCGCCAGCAGCACATCCTTGTCCCACTCGCTCTGCACCCATCCGGGGTTGACGCCGTTCCAGTTGCCCGGCTTGTCCACGCGCAGGCCCAGGCGATGGGGCCGCTCGTCGTGGTTGGCCAGCTCCACCCGCACCAGGGCCGCGCTAGGCCCCCCGGCCACCTGCAGGCGCACGCTCACCTGCTCGTCGCCGTAGCTGTTCTCCAGCACGGGGAGCCAGCCCTCGGCGCGGGACCAGCGGCTCTCGGTAAAGGGGCACCCATCCAGCTCGGGCCTGATGTGCACCTCCCACTCGGTCTTGGGGGGCGCCAGGGCGGCCAGGGGCTTGTCGGCCAGGCTGTCGTAGGTCCAGGCCATGCGCAGCCACCCCGGGTGCAGGTCCAGCAGCGTCTTGTCGCCGCTATCGGGCAGCGCCGCCGTCAGGCGGTGCGGCGTGGCAAAGGCATAGCCGAAATCCACGCGCAGGGGGGCTGCGGCCGATTTCCCCGGCGTGGGGTGAGAGGTCAACGGGGAATCAGATCCTTCTGACATGAGACAAGCCTCCTGACGGCGAGATAGCCTCTTGCAGTACCGCCCATCATACCATGCAACAGCTCGGAACGCCAGAGACGGCGGCCAGACCCCAGGGCTTTGTCCAAGTCGCTGCGCCTGTGAGATCAGACACAGACAACAGGGTTTGACTATAGTGCGCGGGGATCCTTCCCTCCGGTCAGGATGACAGGATCGCGACGATGACAAAGCCCTGGGCTAGGCCCAGTCGGAGCACGTTTGACACCCAGATGGCCTCACCTTATATTCGGGAAGAATTCTGGCGGAATATAAGGCCTTTTTGGGGAGATAGCCAACTGCCCGTCGTGACGATTCGAGGGCCATCGGTTTGGTCCGGGGATTGATGCATCATACTTGAGGAGAATCGCATGTCAGAAAAACGGAACCCAGGCGAGCAGCAAAGGAAATCGGTCGATCAACTCGTCCAGTTTGGTGAGCACATCAAGGCACGTCTGGCGCAGGGCGAGCGGATCCCCCGGTGGCAGGCTTCCGTCCATCCGGCCTATCCGGTGGTCCGTAATATCCTTCGGCAGGATGGTCTCACAGACGAGGACCTGGACAAGCCCCTGATCGGCATCGCCAACTCGTTCAGCGAGGTGACCCCGGGCCACTTGCACTTGCGCGCCCTCTCAGAGGCCGTGAAGCGGGGCGTTCGAGAGCAAGGCGCCGTTGCGCTGGAATTCGGCACCGGCGCCCCGTGCGATGCCTTTGGCAACGCCAATCCCGGCTACCGCTATATCCTTCCCATGCGCGAGAATATCGCCGACACGGTCGAGCTCATGGCAGAGTCCAGTCACTTTGACGGGTTGTTGCTGATCTCGAGTTGCGACAAGATCAACCCGGCCATGCTGATGGGCGCCGCACGGGTGAACCGCCCGGCCGTCTTCCTGGGGGGAGGCCTCGCCCACGGCATGTGCCCGGGTGATGGTTTGGGCACCGCGATGACCATGCAGTGCCTAGCCGAGGCAATGGGCATGGCCCTCTTTTCCACGGCGACCACCGCCGCCGACTCGCAAGAGCACCTGCAGCTCGCCGCAGAGAGCGGCGCCGCGCTGGTGAGCCTGATTCGGTGTGGGATCAAGGCCTCGGACATCCTGACGCCACAGGCATTCGAGAACGCCCTGCGCGTGAACATGGCCATCGGTGGCTCCATCAATACTTTCATGCACATACCGGCTATCGCCCACGAACTGGGCATCCAGGTGACGGCAGAGGACTTTGACCGCATATCGGACGAGACGCCCTACCTGGCCAATATCCGGCCCAATGGACCCTGGAGCCTGAGTGACCTCGAAGCCGTGGGCGGCATCGCCGCCGTGATGAAGGTCCTGGAGCCATTGCTGCACCTGGACGTCCTCACGGTCAGCGGTCGCAGCCTGCGCGAGGAACTGGCGGAGGTGCAGGTCAGGTGGAGCTCCCGCGCCCACGAGGACGTGCTCCGCCCACTGGAGAACCCCCTGCTGCCAACCGGTGGGCTCAATCTGTTGCATGGCACTTTGGCGCCCGAGGGCGCCGTGATTCGCACGGGAGGCGTGCCTTCGTCGATGTTCGTCTTCGAAGGCCCGGCGCGTGTATGGGACTCGGAGCTCGCTGCGCTCGATGACATCGCCGAGCGCAGGTACGTCGAGGGCGAAGTGCTGGTGGTGCGCAATGAGGGCGTAGTGGGCGGCCCCGGTATGCCGGAACAAGGGCCCATCGGCTGGACCCTGCAGGCGCAGGGCGTTTTCGAGAAGGTCTACCTGATCACGGATGGACGCTATTCGGGCGGCTCCAGCGGCCCTCTGATCGGTATGGTGACCCCGGAAGGGGCGCTGGGCGGGCCCATTGCCATCGTGCGAACCGGCGACCGCATCCGCGTGGACCTCCATGCCAAGCGGGTGGACCTGCTCCTGCCCCAGGAAGAGATCGCCGCGCGCCTGCGAGGTTGGCAGCCCCCCGTGCCGCGCATCACCTCGGGGTTCATGCGTCACTATGTGCGCCGAGTGGAGCCGGCCCTGAAGGGCGCCATTCTGCGGGATGAGTAGGTTAGCCCATCACACCGGTGCGACTTGTCCCATCGTCGAGGATGGGGCGTGAAGTGGCCATGCCACGTAGCAGTATCCCATGATGTGGCATCTCACCAGTTCGCGCAAGTCCGCCCAGCCCCATCCTCATGGGGCGCCGTCGCGTAGCCAGGCGATCTTTATCGCCTGGCGCGCCTGGCTGGCGCGACATCATCACCTCGCTCTGGCGCCGCATCGTCGCCTCCCGCAGGTGCGGCGCCATCACCTCGCGCGCTACCTCCGGCGGCCCACCTCGATATCCTCCAGCCTCTTGACCTTGGTCTCGTAGGGGTTATAGATGCGCACGATAGCGATGGGGAGCAAGACAATGCCCGCGGCCACCACCCAGAACCACTCCATGGTGGGAAACGCCTTGAGCAGCACGGCGGCCAGGGCCGGGCCCAACACATACGAGATGCGCGCCAGCGTGGTGGTCCAGCCCATGCAGGTGCCGCGGCGCTCGGTGGGAAAGATCTCGGGCACAAAGACGATGATCCAGGTGTAGCAGAAAGAGGTCAAAAAGCCGGTGACGACCATCGCGCCAACCAGCAGGGCGCCCTGGCCAAAGCCCACCAACACCAGGATGATGGCTAACACACCGCAGCCCCACACCAGGGAGCGCTGCCGTCCCAGGCGATCCATCAGCCAGCCGCCGGCCACGCCCCCGGCCATGGCCATCACCAGCGTGCCCAGGAGCACCATCGACCACTGCCCCAGGGTGTACCCTTTGACATCCATAAAGTAATAGCCGGCCCAGAAGTAGAGCATCGAGTACACCAGCCAGCATAGCCAGACTGCGGCGGAGATGAGGATATAGCGCATGTCGTGCCGGTCGATGACCCCCAGGCCCAGGATGTGCCGCTTGCGCTTGCCCGAGCTGCGCTCGGCGCTCACGGCGTCATAGCGCTTGGTCTCCCTCATAAAGAACCACATCACCAGCAGGGGTACCATGAACAGGGCCATCACGCCGTACATCCACTTCCAGTCCAGGCCTAGCGTGTTGATCAGCAGGGGCGGCATGAGCGCCTGCAGCGGGATGAGCCCGATTACATAGACGACGGCGACGTTCTTGGCCCTGTTGTCGGCGCTCGACTCTTCGCTGATCGGGATGGTCCACATATTCGAGACGGTGGTAAAGATCGCCATGGCGTAAAAGACCATGAACAAGTGCAGCGTGGGCGTGGCGATCAGGATGCCCAGGGCCGATCCGCCCATCAACAGGATCAGCACTAGGATGGACCATTTGCGCCCGATGACATCGGTCAGGCCGTTGAGCGCAAAGATGAAAAAGCTGGAGACCAGGTACAGCGCCTCCAGCCAGGAAAAACGAGAGGGGGTGATGCCATATTCCTCGAGCAGGTAGGGGATGGCGGTGGTCTTGATGGTGGAGAGATACTGGTCCATGATGGCTACCATGCCCATGAACATGATCAGGTATGTCAGATAGCGGCGGCTGGTCAGTGGCTTCCCGGCGGCGCCGCCGGGCTCGCTTGTCGTGGTTGTCATACTGTCACTCCCCCTCCCAGATAGGCTGTAGTAGAGAAGAACCGGATTTTACACAGATCAACACTGATGAAGAAAGGATAAACACCGATGAGTGATATGCATTTTTCTCTATCGGTGTTTATCCGGTTTTATCCGTGTTCATCGGTGTGATATCTCTTCTTTCTGGTTTGCTCGTCATAGTTTTGCTCGCCCCCCGCCTCGGCCAGGATGCGGCGCCCCCGCTCGATCGCCTTTTGCACGCCGATATTCACCCGCTCCAAGGAGCCCGGCGAGATGAGGTGCAACAGCCTGGAGCCGCCCGCCAACCCCCAGGGCAGGGCCTCCAACAGCATCATGGTGCCCGGCCGGGCAAAGAACCAAACGCCCAGCGCATCCTCACCCAGGCGCGTGATGGGGATGCCCGCGGCAGCCTGGCGCGCGGCCGATGGCCCCACGTGGGCCACGGTCCACCGCCCGTCGATATAGGCCTCCCCTTCACCCTCTAACAAAAAGTAGCCGAGCGAATCGTACCACTTTTTCGCCAGGGGGTCCACATCGATCACCGACTCGCGCCAGGCCTGGATCATCTGGGTGGCATAGATTTTGTAGCGGGCGGGGATGCCGGCGGCGCGGCACAGGGCGATCCACACCGAGATGAGCTCGAAACAGGTGCCCGTGCCGCGGCGCAGCGTCTGCACCACGTCGCCGATGGGCCCGATCTCCAGCTCCAATTGCTCTTTGACGAACTCGAAGGCGGCCTGGGCGACGGCCATGTCGGGCAGGCGATAGGCGCCCAGCTCGTGGGCCAGGGCGATCACCTCCGGCGCGTGGGGGTTACAGTAGCGCGTGGGGCGCAGATATCGCTCCCTCGATCGGCACGCCTTCATCTCCGGGTGGTATGGCGGCAGCTCATAACGCACCGGCGGCCTGGTATAGCGCTCATCGCTGACTTTCGGCTTGCGCAGGCGCTTGAGATCGCCCATGCTGGTGAGCAGCAGCTTGCCCACCGACAGCACGCCGTTGAGCATCAGTCGCCAGTAGATCAACTGGCCGTTGACTTTGTCATTTGTGGCGAGACTCTTCAAAGTAGCGCACCTCCATCGCTATCAGAACCCCGCGAGGGACGTCCGGGTTCCGGTTCGGGAGTATGGTGGGATCATGATAGGGCTGTGCAGGATCTCACCGGGTTCCTCGCCCCTGATATAACAACGAATCGAGAGGGCGCCGCGAATGGTCGCTGCTGCGGAGCGGGGATTCGCGCAATCCTCTGATATCACTACGAATCAGGAGGGCTTGACGAATGTTCGCTACTGCAGAGTCGGGATTCGCGCAATCCTCCGCATTGGCGGTTATATGCCCCCCTTGGGCGCCGGGCGATGGGTCTCGGGCATCAGCAGGCCAAAGACCAGCGCCGCGCACAGCCCAGCAGTGGCGAGGGCCCAGGCGGCCATAGGCAAGGTCACCAGGTCAGCCACCTGGCCCACCACGATGGGCCCCCCCGCATGGCCCACGTCGCCGATCAGCCGCCACACGCCCAGGAACTCGCCGCGCGACTCTTTCGGCGCCAGGTCGGCCCCGATGGTCATCATGCTGCCTGATCCGAGCCCGTTGCCCAGGGCGATCAGCATGGCGGCTGCCAACAGCGTAGCAAAGCTGTGGGTGAAGGGCAGCAGGAACATGCCCAGGGCCTGGATCAGGAAACTGGGCAGGATGGCGTACTTGCGCCCCAGGTGGTCCATGAGCCACCCGGCGGGGTAGAAGAGGGACATGTCGATGGCCGAGGAGAGGCTGACCACCAGGCCGATCTGGCTCACTTGCAGGCCGACCACATCGGCCGCGTAGAGGGGCAGCACCGACGATCGTCCGTTGCGGATCATCTGCGCCAGGAGCTGGCCGATGCCAGCCGCCGCCAGCACGCGGTAGCGCGTCACGATCATGGCCCACAGTGAGGTGCGAGGTCCCGTTGCGTGGGCCGCCGCCGTAGGCCTGGCGGGCGCCTGGAGAAAGATCGCCAGGGCCGCCATAGCGACTAGGCTGGTGGCGCCGAACAGCAGGAAGGTGGCGCGCAGGCCCAGAGCAGCCGCAAAGGCTCCGCCGGCCATGGGGCCCAGAAAGCCCCCGATGCGTGCGATGCCCCCATGCAGGGCAATGGCCCGCCCACGCCCGCCCAAGGAGACCGCACCGGCGATGTAGGCGTGCTGGGTGACGCCAAAGAGGGCATGTCCGAACCCCGACAGGATGCGCAGGGCCACGGCCACCCATACGGTGGGCGCCCAGGAAAGCGACGTCGTGGCCAGCAACACGCACGCCAAGCCCAACAGCATGGTGCGCTTGGAACCCAGGCGGCTGATGAGCATCCCCGCCGGTATGTCGCCGATGAGCAGCCCCAGGCCCTCGCCCGCCAGCACCAGCCCCACCGCGCCATACGAGGCGCCCAGCGCCTTGGCATATAGCGGCAGCACGGGCGTCAGCAGGCCCCAGGCGATGGACAGGATGAGGCCGGGCAGATAGTAGGCCAACACCAGGGGATCGCGGCGGGCAGAGCGCAGGAACGAGGCCAACTCGGGCAGCACCTCTCAAGCAGACTGGTGGGGATTCTACTCGCGCCGGGCCGGGCCGTCAAAACGTCGGCCTAACCATTGAATTCCTCGGTTCCACGTGCATTACACGATCGCAAGCCGTGGAAAAGCTAGGTGGACTGGAGGACGTAATCAGGGACCTGTATAGCGCCTCGTTGCCTTACTCTTGCCTAACATTTGACACATAGATGGTATTATATATGATATCACTATCAGCATGCGTCATCTTGCGAGGCATGCAATCGAATGCGGTGATCGATACTATGGGTCATGTTCCGCAAATCGTTATCGATACTAATGTGCTGGTGGCCGCGCTCCGGTCTCGTCGTGGGGCGTCGTACCGGCTGCTAAGCCGTATCGGCACTGACGCATTCGAGGTCAACATATCGGTACCCTTGGTCCTCGAGTACGAGAGCGTAGCCAAACGCTTACTGGGGGAGATTCCCCTAAGCGAGCAGGAAATCGATGATATTCTGGACTATGTTTGTCTGGTGGCCCATCATCATCGTATCTTTTATCTCTGGAGGCCAATGTTGCGGGACCCGGGAGATGACATGGTGCTGGAGTTGGCCGTTAAGGCTGGTTGTGATTACATCGTAACCTTTAACGAGCATGACTTTCAAGGGGCCGAGCAGTTTGGCCTGTCAGTGGTGTCGCCTCAGGCGTTTTTACAGAGGATTGGTGAGTAGATATGAGCACGATGAGTCTGCGCTTATCCGAGTCGCTCCATCGAGCTGCGCGTGAGCTGGCAGCGCGCGAGGGTATTTCGGTCAATCAGTTGGTGTCCCTGGCGTTGGCGGAAAAAATCTCGGCGCTCGCGACGGAGGATTATCTCAAGCAGCGCGTCCAACGTGGCGAGAGGTCGAAATTCGAGCGGGCTATGGCGCATGTGGCGGATGTAGAGCCAGAGGAGCGTGACAGCCTGTAGCCTCGCCGGGCGCACACTGGCCAAGCTTCAAGCCGTGGCGGAGGAGATATCCCGTGCGGGGGGAACCGCCGAGGCCGCCCAGGTAGATGCCCTCGATCCACAGGCCATCGAGCGGCACCTCGATGCCATCGTACAGAAGGCGGGCCGCATCGATATCTCTTTCAATGCCATCTGGATCAGGGGCGACCTGCAAGGAACCCCTCTGCTGCAGATGTCCCCCGAGGATTTCACGCTGCCGATCCTCACCGGCGTCAAGACCCACTTTCTGACGGCCACCGCGGCCGCCCGGCGCATGGCGCCCCAGCGGTCCGGCGTCATCTTGACCCTCTCTTCGTCCTCGGCCTGGCTCTCCGGGCGCGACCGCAAGTACCATCTCACGGGGGGATTCAGCACCGCCTGCGCGGCCATCGAAGCCTTCTCGCGCAGCCTGGCCGGCGAAGTTGGCAAGCAGGGGATCCGCGTCGTCTGCTTGCGTCCCAATGCCATCCCCCAGACCTGGCCGGGCGACGACGTCGAATCGAGGACCTACATGGAGAAGGGGACCGTCCTGGGGCGTCTGCCAATCCTGGAAGAGGTGGCCAACGCAGCGGTCTTTGCGGCGTCGGATTGGGCCAGTGCCATGACCGGCGCCGTCCTGAACTTGTCCTGCGGCTCGATCATGGACTAGACTATGTCCCATCGCCCTCGGGATAATCGCTCGTGAACCAGCGGCGATTACCCAGGGATCATCTCTATTTTGAGGAGGTCTCTGTGAACCCATCTACCAACCGGCCTGGACCCAAGATCTCGGTCCACATCTCTGCGGACGCTACGGACGAAGAGCTGACCTTCGCCCGGCAGCTCGGCGTCGATTGCGCCTACATCTGGGTTAGCCCGGCCCAGCGCAACCTGGCCTACATCTCTATGCTGCGCGAGCGGGTGGAGAGCTATGGCATCGAGCTGTACATGGTGGGCAATATGGATGTGGGCAAGTCGGACAAGATCCACCTGGCGCTGCCCGGCCGCGACGAGGATATCGCCGCCTTTCAGCAATTCCTGAGAGACCTGGGGCGCGCCGGTATCCATGTCACCACCTTCACCTGGGAGCCCGACCGGGTGTGGTCGTCGGCGCCCGGCGAGGCGCGTGGGGCGCGGGCGCGGCGCGTGGATATGGAGGACCTGAAGCAGCGGCCCTACACCCATGGCCGGGCCTATGGCGAGGCGGAGATGTGGGACAACTTTTCCTACTTTATGGAGCGCATCATCCCGGTGGCCGAGGAAGCGGGCGTGCGCCTGGCATTGCATCCCAACGATCCCCCCACCGATGTGCCCTTGGGCGGCATCAGCCCCATCATCCGCAGCGCGGCCGCCTATCGCAAGGCGTTCCAGATCGCCAATAGCCCCGCGCTGGGCATGGAGTTCTGCTGCGGCTGCTGGCTGGAGGGCGGCGAGGCCTTTGGCGATATCCTGGCCGGCATTCGCGAGTTCCAGGCCGATGGTCGCATCCTCATCGTCCATTTCCGCAACGTCACCTCGCCTCTGCCCGTCTTTGTGGAGACGCTGCTCGACGATGGCTATATGAACATGGCCGAGATCATGCGCGCGCTGGATATCGGCCCGGAGCTGGCCGGTGAGAAGATCCTGGCCGATCAGCCATTCGTTGTTTGCGGAGGGAAAAACAAATCGGGTGATACCGCCCGGGGCGATGGAAATGCTGCGAATACCGGTTGCGCCGCTTTTCAGCCCCGCCCCAAAGGCCGCGAATTCCGCCGGGGTGATCTCCCGATCGGCGTCCATGCGTTCATCGACAAAAGACTTGATGGCCTTAAGAAGAGAGAGGCGGCTGTTGACCTGCATGGCAAGCGATTGACCCTGAACCGTCAGGAGATCCGAGACCTGAAGCCGTTTCTCTGCAATGAGCTTTTCCTGTCGCCATCGTGCCGTCCACCACCAGGCCGGAAGAAGGACAACCAATGCAAGCACGGCGGCAATGATGGATCGACGGCTGGGTCGATACTTCGTGTGTGATGGATTCATGGGCCTCAAGGTCTCGACGAAAGAAGGAGCTCTTCCGACCGGTTTTAACTGTCAATCACGTCAAAGGTTACCCGCTGTGTGACGGAGGCCGTATGGAGAGGAAAAACGGCGGCGGGTTCACGCCGGAGGAAGATGTCTTTGCCATTGTGTCGGAATCCGGCGCCCGGCCTCCCTGAAAAGTAAAATAGCCGGTCGGCCAACTCCTGTCAAGAATTAATCACGGCT
>CAYQDH010000018.1:0-12866 GCA_964416075.1 uncultured Anaerolineales bacterium
CTGGGAGGCGTGTTCTCCGCCTCCGACACCACGCTGATGGGAAACAGCGCCTACAGCAGCGGTGGCGGCTTATACAATGCCATCGGCTCCCAGGAACTGTACGAGACCGATGGGCGGGCGACCGCGACGCTGGACCGGGTCACCTTTGATATGAATAGTGCTACGGACGGCGGCGGTATCTGGAATGACGCTGTCCTGAACATGGTCAACTGCACAGTCTCCATGAACAACGCCATCAATGGGGGTGGCCTCTACCATAGCGACGATATGGGTATGGCAGACGCGCTTTTGACCCACGTAACGATCGCGGACAACGAAGCAGAAACCGGCGGCCAGATCTTTAATGCTGAACAACTTCGCCAGGCAGCCGATGGGTCAAGCATCCAACTGAAGGCCAGCATCGTATCGGTGGAGTGGGTGCCATGCGATACCTGCAACGCCGCCGTAGGGTCGCAGGGCTTTAACCTGGACACCGCGAATTCCTGCGGCTTCGATCAGCCGACCGATATCGTAAACACTCTATCGGGACTGAACGGGGCCATCGGCGCCTATGGTGGATTGACCATGACGAGGGCTCTGGATAACGGAAGCGCGGCGATTGATCAAGTCACCGAGTTGTTGGTGACCAATGACCAGCGAGGCAAGCCAAGGCCATTCGGACCGGCTTCCGATATGGGTGCGTACGAGTTTACCCAGGAGCACAAGCTTTTTGCCTGGAAGTATGGTTGGAATTCCAAGATGTGCCCTGGCTCGATGCAGCGCTACTCTTTGCTGCTCTGGAATAGCGCCCCCTTGACCCAGACCAATGTGCTGTTCCAGGACATTCTGCCCGCCGGGGTCGTTTATGTGGCCGATGGCGGGACCCAGGGCGGAACCTATGATCCGCAGAGCCACACCGTGTCGTGGACCCTGCCCGAGATGGCACCTTATCAATGGTCGATGGCCGAAGTGGTCGTCAATATACCCCAAGACATGGAGCCGGGTACGGCGGTTGTGAACTCGGTGCGAGGGACCAGCGATGAGGCTACGTCGAACGTGTGGCAGGCCACGGGTGTCGTCTCTCCGCGCGGCGAGTGCCCGGACTATGAGATCTCGGTAGCTACTCCGAAGGATTGGCATGATCCACTCTGCGCGGGCTGGAAGCAGCGCTATACCATCACTTTCACCAATACGGGCGAACTGCCGATCAGTAATGTGGTGCTCTCAGATACCTTCCCTCTAAATGCCACCTTCATTCCCGAAGACAGCAGCGATGACGCGATCTACATCGAAGGTTCGCGCGATGTCTACTGGTACGTGCCAAGCCTACAGCCGGGGGAATCTGTGGTCAAGTACCTGGAGATCCGCCTATGGACCACGCACCGACCTGGGAGCCAGGTGGTCAACTCGGTACGCGTTCTCAGTCCATATTACATCTCGGAAGTGCGCCACCAGATGACCACTATCGAAAAGGCCGAAAAGTGCGGGGCCTACAACGGGGCGCTGGTGATGGATGAGGTTACTGATTGGCACGACCCCATCTGCGCCGGCTGGAACCAGCGCTATACGCTGAGCTTCAGAAACACCAGCAATAACGCGGTGTCCAATGTGCGCCTTGTTGATGCACTGCCCACCGAAGGTGAGCCGTTGCTCGACATGTCTAGCCCGGGCGCGGTGTATGACGCGGCCAAGCGCCAGGTGTCCTGGCAGATACCTTACATCGCCTCCGGCGAGCGGGTGACCTTGTACTTGGAGATGAAGGTCAAATCTACTGTTCCGGTGGGCACGGTGCTCAAAAATTGTGCCTGGATAACGGCAGGCAATACGGTGGTTACACAGCAGCTCTGTTCACAGACTTTGGTCGATGAGTGTCAGCCTCCCACGCCAACGCCTACACCGACGTTGACACCTTCGCCGACGCCGGTATCGGGTCTCAGGATCATCTTGCCCTTGCTCTGCCGTGGTTTTGACCACTAGATCAAGGAGTTCGACAGAGCAGCCGATCACAACGCATGCCAGTAAGTGACAATGTGATTGGGCATCTGGGAGCGGAGTAACAATGGCGTTACTCCGCTCTTTTTATTGACATCGTGTTATTGCCCGGTGTATTCTTGGGTTAACAAATCTGTCTTTGACACGCCAGGAGGGGGTGACAATGCTGGTTGATCTGCACTTGCATACTGTTCGTAATCCAGGACTTGGGCGCAGCAATGGAAAGACCTTTGCAACCCCTGCGCAGCTCGTGCAGCGTATGGACGACATCGGGGTTGGGCAAGGGGTCCTTTTACCCATCGTCAGCCCCGAGGGGTCGCATCTGCAAGTATCGACAGAAGAAGTGCTGGAGGCGGCCCGAGATTTCCCTGGCCGTTTCATTCCGTTCTGCAACGTCGATCCACGGGCAGACACGAATACCGCAGAAGCGAACCTAAAACGCATGCTCGATTACTATATTGGCGAGGGATGTAAGGGGCTCGGTGAAGTGACTGCCAATATCCCCTGGGACGATCCTCGCGTGCAGAATCTGCTGGCTGCGTGCGAGAGCCGCAAGCTATCGGTCACCTTCCACATCGGTCCCCAGATGGGAGGCTGCTATGGCTTGATCGACGAGCCCGGGCTACCCGGGCTGGAACGAGCTCTGCAGCGCTTTCCCGAGCTAACTTTTCTGGGCCATTCTCAGCCGTTTTGGGCTGAGATAGCCCCTGATTACGGTGAGGCGGGGCGCAATGGTTACCCCAAGGGTCCCATCCGACCTGGCGGCAGGCTCCCGGAGCTTTTTGCACGCTATCCGAATCTATGTGGCGACCTCTCGGCGGGCAGCGGGTACAATGCAGTCAGTCGTGATCCCGATTTTGGGTGCCATTTTATGGAGACGTACCAGGATAGGCTCTTTTTTGCCACCGATATCTGCGCTCCCAGCGACGATACGCCACTCCCCGGATATCTGGCGGCGATGGTTGCAGAAGGACGTCTTTCGAGGCAGGCCTATGGGAAGATCGCCTGGCGCAACGCCAACCGGCTTCTAAATCTAGGCCTTACGGATTGAGCGTGTGACCCCCAGAAAGGACACGGGGCGTGGCTCGCCCCACGTCCTTTCTGGGGAGCCCGGAGTTGGTTAGCGAGCTAACAAGCTCCTGGCGTAGACCAAGTTCTGGATGTCAGTATCGCCAGGGACAGTGCATCCGGCCCCCAGCATAAAGCCTTGCGTGCCCATTTCCGAGAGCGCGGCTTCCACCTCTTGCTTGAGCGCTTCCCTTGGCCCGTACACCAGCGGCCCCCTCTCGTTCAGGCCCCCGAGGATGGGAATTCCACCCAGCAATGCCTTGCCCTCGTTCAGAGTCAGGTTGTCGGCGTGGGCCGCCCAGTTGGCCAGTTGCACCGGGTAATCGACGAATCGGTTGAGGTTGATCCCTCGGCCGCAGAAATGGCCCACCACAAATTCAGCCACCGGCTGTAGCGCCTGGAGCACAACCAGGTCGGCGGGTTTGAACCAGCGTGCATGCTCCTCATCCGACATGAGATCGCGCTCTCCACCCTGGGCGGAGAAATAGATGCCATTCGCTCCCGCCTCGGTGATGCAGGACCGGAAGAACCGCGCATGGTCCGTGGCGATGATCTGCAAGGCTTTCAGCACCGGCTCGGGCTCCTGGCGCAGATGCTGCATGAGGATCTCTCGTGCGTTCATCTCATCCGCTGAGCCTTGCAAGCTGGCACGCAGGATCACGACGGCCTCATGGAACGGATTAAAGGCTGTGGTCATGACCAGCACCTCACGACCGATGGCATCCACGATGCGCTTCAGACCTTCCAGATGGCTCTGGTAAAGCGGATCAGAAAGTGGGGTGGATTCGAAAAGAGCCCAATCCTTGGGTTGCTTGATCATCACCTTACCCACAGGGGCATACCCCGTGTCGTTCATCACCTTCATGATATCGAGGTCGGTGGCTTGATAGTATTCGATGTGCCTGCGGGCCATCGGTTCGCCACCGCGATACTCTGCCGGAAAGTGAAACCAGAAACCGGCTGGCACGCGGTCTACCTCTTGGCTGCGCAGCATGGCCCTCACACGCTCGACTTTATTCATAAATCCTATCCTCCTGATTTCCTACCAAAGCGCCGATATGGATTGTCATGATGATGGGCGTGTCGTCAACACTTCTTTTAGCCTGCGGGCGACGATTCCTACCTCATCTTCGTTGAGCAGCAACACGGCGACAACGACTCCGGTCTTGCTCTCGCCGATGGCGACTGCCGGCTCTCCGTCGAGCATCTTCTGGCGAACTTGCTCCGCAGTGAGGCCGAATCCCTCCTGAAAGTCGATATATACGCGAGGCACTACGGGCCGGCCCCGTGGATCGTCCCAAAGAACGCGCGCTTCGATACCCGCAATTCCCTCAAGCTCTTGCACGATCTGCTCACCTCGTCGTGCGTATTGCTTCATTTCCTCCTGTTCATCCCGAGCCATAAAGCGCTCCAGCGCGCAGATGAACGCGGCGATATCCTCTTTGCCGACCTTCATGGGGCGTCCGATCGCATTGTGAGGGTTGCCGTTGAGGCGGCAGGCCTCGATGAGGTCTTTTCGGCCCACAATGAGGCCGGTGGCCTGGGGGCCCAGGATGCCCTTCCCGCCGCTGAAAATGACGAGATCGGCCCCCTGTCTCAGGGGCTCGGTGAAATTGCGGCGAGGTGGCATCTCTGCAGCCGCGTCGACGATCAGCGGAACGCCCGCCCTTCGAGCGAGGGGCGCTACCTCCGCGATCGAAGGCTGGGGCCAGATATCCAGATACAGCATGATCGCCGCGGTTTTGTCTGAGAGGGCCTGCTCGATGTCGGCGACCGTCATCTTCTGGGGCGTGCCGACTTGTACTAGGTGGCCTCCCACGTAGGTCATGCCTTGATAGACGTAATGGGGCCCGGGAGCCTTTTGCACAATGATCTCGTTGGCCCAGCCTTCGGTTCGTGGTAGGGCAGCTACTTTCTGCGGGTCTGTCCCGGTCAAACAGGCAGCGGCAGCAAGCACCATCCCGCTTGCAGCGCCGGCGCTAATGTGGGCTGCTTCCACACCCAACAACTGGGCAATATACTGACCAGCTTTGGTGTGTAGCTCGTCTAGGAAGATGAAGGACCGGCCCGCTTCGGCCATAGCCTGGTAACATTCCGGTGGCATGCGCGAGCCGCCTACGGTGGTAATGGTTCCCCATGCATTGATGATCTTGCGTACGCCTAGCTTGTCATAGATATCCATAAATCCCCTTCCTTTTCGAGTTGATTATGCCAGCCAATCGTGGTGAGGCAGCGGCTTTTGCCCCACATAACCATATTTGCGGGCCGACTGCCAATCTGGCCGGCTGAGTCCGTCCATATCCCATAGGAGTTCACCAGCGCGAGGAGTTATCTGATATTCGAGCTGCGTATATGCCTGCCTCCCACCTAGCTTTTTCCTTGACCCGGGCGTCAACTCCCAGCATACTCGACCTGGGGCGGCGACGCAAGGGCCGCCGAACCAGGGCATAGGCAATCGCCCTGGCTCGCTTGACACACCACTTGGACACGTTATACTTGCACCAACTGCCTGCCAGAGTCGTCTTATTCTTCCAGGAGCTATTCCATGCCCAGGGGAACACTGCCCTTTTCATCGCCTTCCTCCCCGCGGCGTCGATACCTATACACCGCACTGTGGATCGTTCTGGTCCTGGTGCTGGTCTCTGCGTGTTGCCTCGGTGGTTCAATCTACTGGCATATCCGGAATCTGCGCGTGCACGCGGCGCAACTCCGCAGCGTCAAACCCTCTACCTTGCACTCTGTCAGTCCCATTCTCAGGTCGGTCAAGCAGGACGTTCGCGCCCTGCGGCAGGACCTTGCCTTGCCGTTGGCCTTGGCCCCTCACCTGGGCTGGGTGCCCAGGATTGGCCCAACGATCGAAGCGACGCAGCAACTCTTCTCTGCGGGCGAGCTGCTGCTCGGTGCTGTGGTCGAGGCTTGGGACGCAACAGAAGTCTATGCCTTGGCCGTTTTGGCAAGCAACGCTCCCTCCAACGCTGTGGGCGATACCACTCCCTCCCTCGTGGAATCCTCGCAGAAGCTCTTGTCGCGTAAGGCCGACCTCGAGGCGGCAGCGGCGGGTGTTCACCGCGCGGCCAATATGCTGACCGCCATCGATGCTTCGCGTCTCGTTCCTCGCCTATCTCAACCCCTGTCTCGTGTTCAGCCACTCATGCCCCTGCTCACGGCGTCTTTTGATGGCCTGGCCCTGGCGCCCCAGCTCCTGGTTCAGCCAGAGGAACAGGCCATCTTGCTCTTGGCGCAGAACAACGATGAGCTGCGTCCTACGGGGGGCTTTATCAGCAGTATCGGGGCCGTGCAGATCAAACAAGGCCTGCCCAAGCTGATATCTCTGGCCGATAGCTATCGTGTAGAGAATTGGGACAAGCCCCATCTCGATCCGCCAGAACCCCTGCGCAAATATATGGGCATCGATCTTTGGGTCACCCGTGATGGTAACTGGTGGCCTGACTACCCAACGTCGGCCCAGGCCGTGGCTGATCTTTTCACGCTCAACCAAGATGTGCCCGTTGCGGGCGTCATTGCTGTGAACATGCAGGCAGCCGAAAGGCTGTTGGAGGCGCTGACGCCGCTCGAGTTGTCCGATGGGATCATCGTACAGAGTGGCGAGGTCGAAGCCATGTTTCGTCAGAGTTGGAGCCTGGAGCTTGACACCCTGGTTACCGAGGGAGTCATCATTACTGCCACGCAGCCTTTCGTGGGCATCGATATCGAGCTCGTCCTGGCCGAGAAAAGTGGCCAGGCGTGGTTCGATAGCCTCGAGCTAGAGGACCTGGAACATCCTGGTGTCAACTTGGTTCGTAACCCCTCTTTTGAGCAAGACCGCGATCTGGATGCCCTGCCCGACGATTGGGTGACCTCGGGCTTGGTCGAGGGGGATGGCCTGGTCGACGATGTGGCGCACTCTGGCCAGCGCTCCCTACGCCTGGTGGGAGATCTGGAGCGCGAGAAAAGCTTGACACAGCGCATCGTTCTGAGCGGCTCAAAAGGCACGCGGTTGCGTCTGACCGGCCTGAGCCGAGCCGATAATGTCAGTTCCGGTCCCGGCACTTGCGCCCTTGGTATCACCCTGCTCCCTGAGGGCAGTGCTACAGCGCCACAGTATCTCGATGCCGGTTTCCCTACCTTAACGCACGATTGGGCAAGCGCCGGTGCAGCCAAGATTCTGGGTGATTGGTGGGCCCATCGCAAGGACTTTATGAACCTCTCGGTCCAAGCGGCTGTGCGCCGGATGGCCTCCAGCCCATCTCAGGTTCGCTGGCTGGATCTGCTGAACACCGCCGTGGATCTGCTGGATGAGCGCCAGGTTCAATTCTACATGGCAGACCCTGCCTTACAGGGCGTCTTCCAGAGCTATGGCTGGACCGGAGCGTTGGCCGAGACCTCAGGTGACTATTTATTGATCGTTGATAGCAATGTGGGTTATAACAAGGTCACCGCGAGTATGGAACAGGCCATCGATTACGTCGCCAAGATCGAGCCTTCCGGCGTTGTCCATGCCGAGCTGGCCATCACCTATCGCAACCTCAGCACCCAGCCCGTCGACAAGTGTGACAAGGACAAGCAGTACTTGCCAATCTACGAGTCGTTGGCGCAGGGCTGTTATTGGGACTATGTGCGAGTGTATGTTCCCAAGGGAACGCGGTTGCAGAGTGGGGAGGGTGGGGACGAGCCTTTTCAGCAGTTGGACGAGTCGGGGCGCACCGTATTTGCGACATCGATGGAGCTCAAGCCCGGCGAAGAGCGGGTGTTGCGCCTACAATACGCCCTGCCAGAAAACACACTGCTAACACACCGTTACCAGCTAACCATCCAAAAGCAGGCCGGCACAGAGGCGATTCCCTTGCAGGTTTCGGTCCGGGGCAACGATCTGGCTCCAGACCCAGATGGAGCCCTGGAGCCATCTTCTTCCACAGCCGATCAGATCGTCTATCGCACCGATTTACGCACCGATCGACACCTGGCTGTCAGCGTGCAACCCTAATCCCGACGAGCGCGTACAGACCAGAGGGAAAGGAAACCAATGCTCACCATTGCGATCACGGCCGCGGGCAGTGGCATCGGCCAACCCGTCATCGATTCATTGCGGCAGGCTCATCTCCAGGTGCGTCTGGTGGGCCTTGAGGCGAGCCCGTGGGGGCGAGGTGCGTACGAATGCGACACCGCCTACCTCTTTCCTCTGGCCAACGATCCGGCCTACAAAACCCGCATGATCGAGCTGTGTGAACGTGCAGGCATCGATGTCCTCATTCCAGGCTCCGATCCGGAGCTGACTCCCATCGCTGAGATGGCTTCTGACCTGGCTTCTCGCGGGACGGCCGCCATTGTCGGTAGTGCTGCCTCCATTCGGCTCTGCCGTGACAAATTGGCCATGAGCCAGTATATGATCGATCGCTCCATCCCCTTTGTACAGACTTGGTCGCTGGATGATGCGCGCGCCCAGGCTGCGAATCTCCCTTATCCACTTATCGTCAAGGAACGTAGCGGATCCGGCTCTGTGGGTGCACAGGTGCTGTCCAGCCCGCAAGATTGGGAACGTATACACTGCCAAGGGGCCTGGATTGTGCAACCCTACCTGCTGTCGGCCGGTTGGTACCACGAGCAGCGAGGTCTGCAACCCTATCTGGAGCGCCTAAAGCGCACGGGCAGGCCCGTGCAGCAGGATGAAATCTCGACACAGGTTCTGGTATCGCCGCAGGGCGAATTGGTGTCGCACTTTATCAGTGTCAATCGCCTTAAAGATGGTGTCCCCATGCAGGTCGATCCCATCGACGACGGCCAAGTGTGGTCCGATGTGCATAGGCTTGTGGATGCCTTGATCGAGCTGGGATTGAGGGGACCCTGCAACGTACAGGGTCGCTGCACTCCCGAGGGCATGCGCTTTTTCGAGGTTAATCCTCGTTTTACGGGGATCACGCACGTACGGGCCTTGATGGGCTATAACGAGGTGGAGGCTGCTGTCCGCCTGTTCGCTCTGGGCGAGGCCCCTGTTGACGCCTGCCGCTGCCTCGCCCACCGTACCGATTGCGTGGGCCTACGCCAGATGTCAGAGATTGTCGTGCCCAGGGAGCGGCTGGAACGCCTTACCCGGGACCGCTATCTGCCTGAAGCCTGACGCGAGACCTGACGGCTGATAACCTTGTTGGCCAATACCGCTCGCGCATCCGGATCATTTGGGGGCCGCATATCGATGGAAGAGCAAGAGATTGATCTGCGCAAGTATGTCCATAGCTTACTCAATTACTGGTATATCCCACTCGGTTTTCTTCTGGCGGGCATCATTCTCGCCGCTGGGCTGGCCGCCCGGCGGCCCCACGTCTATGAGGCGCGTGTGCTCGTGGCGGCGATTACGACGCCAAACCAAGGAGCTACGGATGCTGCCTTTGGCACTTTTCTGAACCAATTCTTTACCAGCGCCACAGAGCGCAAACAGCATATGGCCGCGCTTCAGGCGCTGGTGTTGAGCCCTGGAGTGGCTCAGGCCGTTGTAGACGAAATGGGGGATACCTTACCAGAGTCCATGCGTCGTCCCGAGATATTGCTACATTCGGTAAGCAGTCGCCTGGTCAGTGGCACCGACCTTATCGAAGTTTCTGCAAGTCATGCGGACCCCCAGTGGGCGCTCAACCTTGCAAATGCCTGGGCTGAGGCGTATGTGTCTGAGGTTGGGGATGTTTATGGTGATCATAGCCGCCAACAGTATCAGGTGGTTACGGACCAGGTGCGGGAGGCGAGTGCCAAGTATGATCGCGCCGAATCCGCCTGGGAGGATATGCTGCGCCAAGACCGATTTTCTCAGCTTAGCCGCGATATGGCGGATCGTATGGTCATTCTCCAAACACTATCCGCCACCTCGAATGTCGCTCTGGCTCGGCTTGTCGAGGAGGTTGTGCGCACTGAGCGCCTTCTCACGGACGTCCAGGCCTTGCAGGCCCAGATGAGCGCCGGAGGAAGTGCGTCGGCAAATGCGTCATCGTTGGTCTTGCTCAAGACTCGCGCTCTCGCCAGTCTGTGGGATTCCGAGACCGCAACGCTCCCCTCACAGGCTCACCTCGCGGATTTGGCTGCCGCCACGGCAGGCACGCTGGTTCCAGGCTCGACGACCAGCAGTGCCACGACGATCCCTGGAGTCTCTGCCCATCCTGGCCCAGTGAGTTCGTCACAGCTTCTGACGCTCCAGCTTCAGTCCGGTGTTCCCGCTGTGACGGCCAAGGAGATCATGGCGGAGCTCAATCTCCTCGAAGATTCTCTTCAGGCTCGTCTAGTCTCGCTGAGGCAGGCCCTGGAGACAGCGAATCGGGCTCTGGAGAGGGGAGAAGAGTTTTCCGCTGCCGGTCTCACATCCTCGCAGACCACCGCGGCGCTAGAGCAGCAAATCCGAGACCTGCGCGCGCAGATGGCGAAAGAAGAGAGCCGCTTACTGAGGGTGCGAGCCGAACGAGATTTGGCCTGGGATACCTACCAGAACCTTGTCCGACAGGAGGTTGATCTTTCTCTGGCGCTGGCCAACCAGGAAAAGGGCCTTCGCATAGCTGCCCCAGCCCGGGTCTACGATCCGTCGGCGAGTGGCAGGACAAGCCGTCTGCTCTCGGGTGCCGTCGTTGGCCTCGTCTTGGGATCGCTCGTTGCCCTGGCCTTTGGATGGGCGCGTCGGCGCCAGGCTCATTAGAGATCCATGGCCCAACATTGTTTGGCATGGGTTCGCCGGCCAACACCCTACGACAAAGCCTTTTGGGTGTTCCTTTTCTCCATCATTCTATCTATCATCGTATCCCCTTTCATATATCGCTCTCTGCATGCCGTGGTCCCTCTGGGGGGTGGGTTGCTAGCTTGTCTGATTGTAGCCAAGTGGCCTTCACACTTGCGACATCTCATACACGTTGGGTGGGGTTTGGCGGGCGTGGGTGGCCTGCTCTCACTTATGGCGCCCCCCGCCATGTTGGCGCCCCAGCATCCCATCTTTCACTATCTGCCCTGGTGGCTCGGCATGCGATCATTCCTTCCCGATGGCTTTAACGCGAACGTAGTCGCCGGTGCCCTGGTCGTGTTACTGCCATTTGCTCTCGCCGGCGTCATGGCTGATCCCAGGCCGTCGGCCAAGAGATCGATAGTTCCGCGGTTGCTTTGTTTTCTGGCTGCCTTGGGCATGTTGGCCGTGCTCCCCTTGACCGAGTCTCGCGCTGCTTATGTGGCCGCCTTGGGAGCCCTTATCGTCTTTATCGTGTTCAGTTGGCCTCGCTACGCCCTGTATTCGTTGCCAATTATCCTGGTAGCTCTGGTTGTAGGAGTGAGTGTGCTGGGTGGCCCCTCCATATGGGGCAAATGGCTACAGAGCGGGGTGGCCCGCTCCACGGGACAGCGAATGGAGATCTGGTCTCGGGCCGTGCTGCTTCTGCAGCGACATCCCATCACCGGCCCCGGCCTTGGCTGTTTCGAGCCGCTGCTTTCCTCCCAATATCCTCTGTACACCGTGCCGCGCGGCACAGTCTCCCATGCGCACAATCTCTTCCTGCAGATTGCTGTAGACCTGGGACTGCCCGGCTTGATCTCCTACCTTTCCATACTTGGTTTGGCCTTTTGCATGTTACTGGCGATTTGTGGTATCCTTGGGTGCAAATCAACTCCCGCTATGCGCAATCTCGCGCACGCTTGTATTAGCTCGCTTGTGGGATTGTGTTTGCATGGCTTGATCGATGCGGCAACATGGGGCAACAAGGGAGCCTTTTTGCCCTGGGTGGTGTTAGGGTTGGCAGCATCCCTTTATCGGCTGCGTGCCAGTGAGTGGAGGAGCCATGATAGCCTGGCGCTCCCTCATAGCTAATCTTGGCTGGATCGTCGGTGCGGCTGTTTTATTATCTGCTTGGAGCCTTGGGAGTTACCGGGCCACCTGCCATGGAGCGACCGGTGTTCTGCGCCACAACTGGGCTGTTCCAGCGTTCAGGTGGGCTCTGCTTCTCGGTGTCTTGATGATTAGTCTAAGCCAGGTCCTGATTTCCCAGGCACTGTGGCGGCAATTAGTATGGATAGCTGTCTCTGTCCTTTGCGTCGTTAGTGGTGTCGCTATGATTGAGCACTTGCCTTGGTCTCAAGGGGGTCCTAATGATAGTGTCGGAGAGAGCGATTGAGAAACATGCCTCGGCGTCTGCCAGCTATCTGCGTTCGTACTCGTTGAAAGAAAATGCCACATTCTCGATCATCTCGGCGATCATGACCTTTGCTGCCGGTACCCTTGTGGCTTTTCTCCAGGGACATTTTCTTCCCGTTGAGGTTTTTGGCCGCATCATGTATGCCTCCACGTTCAGTGGCCTTGTGGCTCTAATACCAAACTATGGTTTTGAGTTGCTGATCATTCGCGAGATCGCCCAAAACCGCTACTCCCCTGTCCAGACCCTGACCAACGTGCTTGTCGCCAAGACCTTGCTGCTCATTCCTGCAGCGGCGCTGACTCAAGTTTTCATCTGGTTGAACCACACCCCCACCGAAGAAGCGACCCTGATCTGGATCTACTTGGGAGCATTCTTCGCACTGGCGCTGAGCCGCACATTCTGCGGGGTGAACAAAGGGCGCGAAAACTTTCGTGTCGAGACCGCGGTGTACTCTTTGCAGGCTCTGCTTATGTTGTTGGGCGCGCTTTTCATCATCCTGACTCTACGCGTGACGGATAGTATACCGCAGGCCCGGATGGCTCTGGTGGGTCGTTCGTCGGGCCTCCTGCTGGGCGCCGTCCTGACAACTCGATTGTGGAACACCAGGCTGCGATTTGTTCCCAACTGGCGTGTCATCAAGGACTTGCTCAGCGCGGGGTTCCCTTTTGCCCTTCAGGCTGC